>NZ_JACJQV010000043.1 GCF_014696875.1 Microcystis wesenbergii FACHB-1317
TTTTATAATTGAGATAGTTTGTGCCGCTTAAATAAAGAGGTTTTGATAACCAAATTAAAGCAGCTCTAAAGAGTTTTGAGTTAAAAGTTAAACTTCAAGTTTTCATTCAGGACAAATGTACTGATTAACTAATTTTCCCCAAAAAATTAGTTAACCCATCATTATAACATATAATTAATTTGCAAGAGTTCTATAGCAGCACGCCGCTCGCTGAAAGCGCACCGAAGGTGATCTTGTAAATTGGGTTATCTTTAATTAAGTTTCTCCCTTACTTAAATTATTACAAAACAATTGAATTTCATTGATTATGGTTTGATAAGAATTAACAATTTGATGGGCGATGATTAAAACCTTTTCCTCATCTAATTGGCAAGAATAAGCACTTCTAACCAGATGACGAAACCGCCGTAAATCATCCAAAATGAGCCTTGTTTCTTCTGTAATAACTGCTTTTCTCACCTTAGGTATATCAACAGACATTTGCTCTCATCAATCTCGATGCCATTTATCCCCCGTTGGGAATCTTTGAGCAATTTTTTTAGCAATCGCTTCAAATATACGCTCAATTCTAGTATAAACTCCATGCAAATTAAGCGCAATAGAATTAATTAATGCGTTTTGATACATGACATCCGATTGATTAGATAATTCTCTTAAAAATATCTCTAACTGTTGTAGGGCTTGCAGAATTTTATTGAGTTCTTGATTAATTCTATCTTGAATTGATAAATTAGTCATAATTCAACCCCCTGAGCAATTGCTGCTAAAATAAGTACCTAAGCAAAATTAATTACACATTTCGATAAAGCTTTTGCCTCTTGCCTCTTGCCTATTGCCTCTTGCCTGTCTTCACTAGGAAATTTATTTTGCATGACTACTTATAAGGATGAGCCTTTTGAACTTATACTAAATCCACCTCAAAATCCTGTCCATTATCTAACTCTGCTATCGCTTTAAAATAATCTTTCTCTGGTAAATCCTAAACCGCTAAATCAAGATCAGAATGGGGAGTTATTTCTTCATAATTTAACAATGAACCAAATAAAACAACTTTCGTGACTCCATACTTCTCTTTAAGGAGACTAGCACATTTTTGAGCAATTTTTAACCCTGCTTGTTGCCGTTGTTTCATCTCTAATAGAAATTGTTTACGGTTTGCTCTCGCTGCTAAAACTTCAGCAATAATCTCTTGTTTTCGTTCTTCAGTTAACTGTGTCATTATGATTACCCCTAAATCATTGAATATCAATAGTTTCTATGATAGCAATTTTTGTGATAAGCGATCGCCTACTGAGCAAGCCTTTTGTCCGAACCAACCCACATCCCTTCCTAATAAATAAGCTGTACTGAATTTAAACTGCGTAGGGGAAATTTTAGTACAAATGCTCAAACTGCTTCTCCCTGCTCCCTGCTCCGGCGCTCCCCTGCAATCTTAACGAGTAATTTAGATAGTCAACAGCTTATCAGGGAGCTTCTTGATCAGAAATCCCCCAATGTGGTATGAACTTTGAGACCAAAGGATGTTTGACAATCTAGATAACCCATTCCCTTTTCCCTTTTTGGCTTTTTGCCTCGTCAAGTCTAAACTGGTTGTGTCTTGCACTGCCAAAACTATTGGATGTTCTTTGATTCTTTCTACTGTACTTTTAGCTTGGGCGGCAATTAGCTCTGAGGGTTGAAAATAGGGTGAATTGCAAAAGTCAGATGTGGCACTCCCTGCGGCTAGATTTACCGCAACTTGTGGAACAAGTGTACTAAATTGGCTGGCCAAGTTTTCCACGATACTGATTAATCTTTTCTTTCTTCTCGTGTCCCCTAGGTCTGCATAAGTAGGGAGGCGCAATTATTTGTAAGATGGGTTAGCGGTAGCGTAACATGAGCGGGCGTTGGGCTTCGGCCGTGAGCTCAGCCGAACGGTTTCATGCTTCAACCGTTCGGACCTCGGCGTGAGCTTTTGTCGAACGCAAAAGCTCACGGCCGAAGCCCAACCTACGTTCATCTTATATTTAATTCCACCCACCCACTTACTGTAATTCTTGGGCTGCCCATTTCTCCATTTTTTTGCTCACCTCCACCTTAATTCTTTCTTTCAAAACTATACCTATCAATCGTTTCCCCTTTTTTTAAGTTTCTTCTCTTTTTGTTAAGAAAGATCTAACTAATGGATAAGGGGTTGGGGGGGGTGGGGAATATTCAGCTAATCTAAGGATAGGCGGTTAAAATGCGTCTTAGCTTACTCTAAAAAAATAGATAGCTAAATGGGAGGAATTGTTGCCGAAATAGGCATGGAAAGAGCCAATATTTCCGACAATTTACCTACAGTGAAGATTTTTGCCGTTAGACTAGGCTCAGAAACCCTACTGGAAATATGCGTTACAAACTTTTAGGTAATAGTGGTCTGCGAGTTTCCGAACTATGTCTAGGAACGATGACATTCGGGGAAGATTGGGGTTGGGGGTCGGATAAAGAAGAAAGTCGGGCGGTTTTTCAGGCTTTTGCGGAAGCGGGCGGCAATTTTCTCGATACTGCTAATCTCTACACTAACGGAACCAGTGAAACATTAGTGGGGGAATTTGTCAAGGGCGATCGAGAAAAATGGGTAATCGCCACCAAATATTCTCTCAACACCCGTCCCGGGGATGTCAATGCCTGCGGAAATCATCGAAAAAACCTCTTTCAGTCGGTAGAAGCGAGTTTAAAGCGTTTAGGCACTGATTACATCGATTTACTCTGGCTTCATCTTTGGGACTCTCTCACTCCTATCGAAGAAGTGATGCGCGCTTTCGATGATTTGGTCAGGATGGGAAAGGTCCTTTATATCGGCATTTCTGACAGTCCTGCTTGGATTGTCTCCCAAGCAAACACCCTGGCCACCCTACGGGGATGGACACCCTTTATCGGACTACAAATAGAATATTCTCTCAAGGAACGCACCCCCGAACGGGAATTATTGCCTATGGCCAAAGCATTAAATATCGGGGTGACAGCTTGGAGTCCCCTGGCAGGAGGAGTTTTAACGGGAAAATATAATCAACCCAACCCCGTCGATGGTCGTTTAAGCATGACCGACCAACCTTTTCAAATTTTTGATCGCGATCTGAAAATTGCCGAGACCGTCCTGGAGATAGCCAGAGAAATCGGGAAATCACCGGCACAAGTGGCGTTAAATTGGCTCAGAAATCGCCCTAACTCCGTAATTCCCATCATTGGCGCTCGAAGATTGTCCCAATTGCAGGATAATCTCGCCTGTGTGGACTTTAACCTAACTGGGGAACAGCTGCAACGACTCGATAATATCAGTGCCATTTCCCTCGGTTTTCCCCACGAACTTTTAGCCAGTCAATTTGTTGGCGATATCCTATTAGGAGGAGTAGCAGCACAATTAGACCGATGATGGAAGTTTTTGTTTATGGAACCCTGAAACCTAAGGAGAGTAACTATTCTGCCTACTGTGCAGGAAAAGTGGTCAACTCTAAAACCGCCTACACAAAGGGGCATTTATACCATCTTACCGCCCTCGGTTATCCCGGACTGACCGAGGGCGAGGGCTGGGTGAAGGGAATTTTATTGACTTTTAACGCAGATTATGATATGGGGCTTTTGGATGCTTTGGAAGATTATCAACCCGGCAGAGCTGCGGAAGAAAACGAGTATCAGCGTCGCAGACTTCCTATTTATAATCTAGAGCGAGAATTGATCTGCGAAGCTTGGGGATATATGATGACACCGGCAAAAATAGCTTTTCATGGCGGAGTTTGGCTGCCTTCCGGTTGCTGGACCAGTAGCGATCAAGAATAGGGATGAGCAGGCCGATTCTGTTAATATATATCAATTAAAAGCTTAATCGTGAAAAAATTATGTATCTACTCCTAGAAGTGGCCAGTGGCAAATTCCCCGTTTATTTCGTGGCAGTTTATGTGGTCGGTTTTCTGGCTGCTGTCAGCATCGGTTCGATCGCTTGGTATAATTCTAAACGCCCGGTCGGTTGGGAAGATGCCCAAAGACCCGATATTATCCCCGAAGTGAAGACCGAGGTGGATTCTGATTCTCAATCCTAGAAAAAGGCAGTTATCAGTCATCAGATGCAAGTTTTCAGTTCACTGTTCACTGTTCACTGATAACTGACAAATCGCCAACAGCACAGAACGTAGGTTGGGCTTCGGCCGTGATCTCAGGCTTCGACGGTGATCTCAGCCGAACCGCCGAACGGTTGAAGCAGGAAACCCAACGCCCGCTCATGTTACGCTACCGCTAACCCATCCTACAAATAATTGTGCCTCCCTGTGCCGATAACTGACAAATCGCCAACAGCCCAGAAAATAATCAAGATATTTGATCGATTGGGTGAATAAGTCCCCTATAATCACTAACATTGCCCATATCGATCTTCAGTGAAGCGGGAAGAGTATGCGAATTCTATTTGTGGGTGCCGAGGCAGCCCCAATTGCCAAAGTTGGGGGAATGGGAGACGTAATTGGGGCATTACCGAAAGTCTTGCGTCAGCTAGGTCATGATGTGCGGATTTTTCTACCCTACTACGGTTTTCTGGCGGAAAAAATGGACATCCCTTCCGAACCCATTTGGTCAGGATTCGCCATGTTTCAGGATTTTTTAGTCTATGAGACGGTTTTACCCGATACGGATATTCCTCTCTACCTCTTTGGTCATCTAGCTTTCTCTGGACGCAATATCTACGGAGGCGAAGATGAGGCCTGGAGATTTACCCTATTTGCCAATGGTGCGGCGGAATTCGCTTGGAATTACTGGAAACCGCAAGTTATTCACTGTCATGATTGGCATACGGGCATGATTCCCGTCTGGATGCACCAAGACCCCGATATTAGCACCGTTTTTACTATCCATAATCTCGCCTACCAGGGGCCTTGGCGGGAGGCATTAGAAAAAATGACTTGGTGTCCTTGGTATATGCAGGGCGATAATACGATGGCCGCGGCGGTTCAATTTGCTAATCGCATCACCACCGTTTCTCCCACCTATGCCCGTCAAATACAGACCCCCATTTATGGCGAAAATTTAGAGGGATTATTGTCCTATATTTCCGGCAATCTGGTGGGGATTGTCAACGGCATCGATACGGAGGTGTATGACCCTGCTAAAGATGTTTATCTTAAGCAGAATTTTACCCCAGAAACCATCGAAAAACGTCTGATCAATAAAATTGCCCTGCAAGAAGAAGTGGGGCTACAGGTCAGTAAAAGTGCCTTTGTCATGGCGATGGTGACGCGTTTGGTGGAACAAAAAGGTATTGATCTAGTGATGCAAATTTTAGATCGCTTTCTCACCTATACTGATGCTCAATTGATTATTTTGGGTACAGGCGATCGCTATTATGAAACCCAACTGTGGGAGATGACTTCCCGTTTCCGGGGGCGAATGTCCCTGCATCTTCTCTATAGTGATGCCCTTTCCCGTCGCATCTATGGGGGGGCCGATGCTTTGTTAATGCCTTCCCGTTTTGAACCCTGTGGCATTTCCCAATTAATGGCCATGCGTTACGGTTGTATTCCCATGGTACGCCGCACCGGTGGTTTAGTCGATACGGTATCTTTCCACGACCCAATTCAGGAAAAAGGAACAGGATTTAGTTTCGATCGCTATGAACCTTTAGACCTGTTTACCTGTATGATCCGGACTTGGGAAAGTTTCCGTTATAAACAGGATTGGCAAAAACTACAGCAACGGGCAATGACTCAAGATTTTAGTTGGTATAAATCCGCTTTGGAATATCTCAAAATCTACAAACAAATCACCGGACAATCGGATCAATTATCCGATGAGGAAAAAGATAAATTGGTCGCCCTGACTAGCAGTTAAATCCTCCTTGATTAGGGGTGAAGATATATCACCCCTACTGGCTAGAAATTAATCGGTAACGGCATTGAGAAGAACTTCCGCTAGGGTCATATCTTCCATATCATCGATAGTAATTGTGTCAACGATATCGAATTTGGCCCCCGCCGATTCTAGCTGATCGTCTAAAGCTTTAAGAAATTCGGTTGCTTGTCGATCATGGCCTACTTGAATCAGAGAAATGGCTAATTCTTCATCCCTATCGAGTTTTCGAGAAGCTTCGATAATTTGACGCATCACCGCTTTGCGATCATCTGGTTCTCCGTCGGTAATCACCAGAATAGTTTCTCCGTTGGGTTTAGTTTTGCCAGCAGTTTTGCGCTGAAAATAATTATTGAGGGCATCTTGAAGAACAGCGGCTAGGTCTGTCCTCCCCATAGGTTCATTTTCTTGATAAATTTGTGTCACCTTATCGGAAGTAACATTATCATAGCGTCGGAAACGTCCGGAAAAAAGATAGATAGTGATGCCGTCGGGATCGAATTCCTCGCACTTTCTAGCCAAGGCGAGGGTGGATTCTTGGGCAATTTGCCAACGGGTTTTCTCGCTGGGTTTATCAGCAGTGGACATACTGCCACTTTTGTCAATAATCAGAGTATAATCTCTGTTTTCTACCATAGGGGCTATACCTCCAAGCAATTTGCGCTCGTCCTAGTCTAATAATTATTAAACTCTAGGATGGAAACTCTACCTCGATCGACTAGGGTTTTTTAACTATTGGGGGGAGGAGACAGCGCCCCCAACAGCAGAAACTATCGCCAGAAAACCGGTCGGGCTAAAATGAAAAAAGTATGAAAATTATTGCTTAACCCGATATTGTTAAATTAGCCGATGAGTGATAGCAAATCGATCGCCTTAACCGAGAAAAAGCCAGATAATCCACCTTCTTGGAGTTTTTGGACGGTGTTTAGTTCCACCTTCCTAACCATATTTTTGGCTGAAATCGGCGATAAAACCCAATTAGCAACCCTTCTCATCAGCGCCGAATCCCAATCCCCCTGGGTGGTTTTTGCCGGGGCAGCCAGCGCTTTAATCGCTACCAGTCTCCTCGGTGTCCTGATCGGTTATTGGATTGCGCGTCGTCTTTCCCCGAAAACTTTAGATATCGGTGTCGCTATCCTTCTCCTTTTGATCACTGGTTTACTCATCGGCGATATTCTCTAAGCAATCAGTGATCAGTGTGACTGTTTACTGTTTACTGTTCACTGTTCACTGAAAAAAGCTTCCCATCTCCCTAAAATTTATGAATTGGCAATTATTCGGACTGACATTTATCACGGTTTTTTTGGCAGAAATCGGCGATAAAAGTCAATTAGTAGCGATCGCTCTCGGTGGCAGTTCCAAATCACCTAAAGCTGTCTTTTTTGGCTCAATTACCGCCTTAATCTTCACCAGTTTCTTAGGAGTCCTTGCGGGGGGCAGTATGGCGCAATTATTCCCCGCTAAGATCTTAAAAGCGATAGCGGCCATCGGTTTTGCGCTGCTTGCTGTCCGGCTGCTTTGGCCAGATTCAGATTGATAATTGGGTTTGCGGCAAAAAGCTTTTCCTGGGGGCAGGGTGTGGGGTGTGGGGTGTAGGGTGTAGGGTGTGGGGTGTGGGGTGTCGGAAGAATAAATAGAAATAATCTCCTGCCTCCTGACTCCTGTCTCCCGACTCCTGTCTTCTGTCTCCCGACTCCTGATAGCTAAAAAACTGAGGTAAATTCCAGAAAAATAATTAATTTTTTGGAAAAAAGTAGCAAAAATTACAAAAAACATCTAAAAAGTAGCGAAAATTACAAAAAATCTGCTAACCTAGCCGTAATATCACACAGATATTCGTAGAAAGATTCCCGAAAATCTCCTCAGCAAAAACATCCGTGTGAAGTAGCTAATATTGTCAGCGAGGTTAGTTCAAGATCATCATGTCAAATTTAGGACGACGTAAATTTCTCCTGTACGGTTCTGCCGCTTTGGGAACCAGTATTCTGTTAAAAGCTTGTGGTGGCAATCAAAGCCAAACCCCCACGGCTAGTCCTAGCCCGGCTGCTAGTCCCGCCCCAGCCTCTGGAGAGACAATTAAGGTGGGTATTCTGCACTCCCTCAGTGGCACCATGGCCATCAGTGAAACCAGCGTAGTTGATGCGGAAAAACTGGCGATCGAGGAAATCAATGCCGCCGGTGGTGTTCTTGGTAAACAGATCGAGGCAGTGGTGGAAGATGGCGCTTCCGATTGGCCAACTTTTACCGAAAAAGCCACCAAACTGATCGATCAGGACAAAGTTGTGACCGTCTTCGGTTGTTGGACTTCCGCCAGTCGTCAGGCGGTTTTACCCGTGTTTGAAGCCAAAAACCATATGCTCTGGTATCCCGTCCAGTACGAGGGTCAAGAGTGTTCTAGAAATATCTTTTACACCGGTGCTGCCCCCAACCAACAGATCGAGCCGGCAGTGACTTGGTTGCTGGAAAATAAAGGGAAAAAATTCTTCCTCGTCGGTTCCGACTACGTTTTTCCCCGCACCGCCAACACGATTATTAAAGAGCAGTTAAAGGCGAAAGGCGGCGAAACCGTGGGCGAAGACTATCTACCCCTAGGTAACACGGAAGTTACCCCGATTATCACCAAAATTAAGCAAGCTTTACCCGATGGCGGCGTTATTTTCAACACCCTTAACGGTGATAGTAACGTGGCTTTCTTTAAACAACTGCAAGCGGCCGGTTTAACTCCCGATAAATATCCGGTCATGTCGGTGAGTGTTGCCGAGGAAGAAGTTAAACAAATTGGTAAGGAATATCTCCTCGGTCAATACGCTTGTTGGAACTATTTCCAAACCGTAGATACCCCCGCTAACAAGAAATTTGTTGCGGCTTTTCGAGCTAAATATGGTGAGGATCGCGTGACCAATGACCCCATGGAAGCGGCCTACATCATGGTCTATCTCTGGAAGCAAGCGGTGGAAAAAGCGGCAACCGCCGATGATCTCGACAAAGTTCGCGCCGCAGCCGTAGGACAGAAATTCGATGCTCCCGAAGGACCGGTGGAAATGTTCCCCAATCATCATATCTCTAAAACCGTCCGCATTGGTCAGGTGAGAGATGATGGTCTATTTAACATCGTTTGGTCAACTCCGGGGGTAGTGGATCCGCAACCTTGGAACCAATTTGTCCCCGAAACTAAGGGCTTTGCCTGTGACTGGACGGATCCGGCCAAGGGCGGTAAGTTCAAAATGGAAAAATCCTAGTTTTAGGAATTTTTCCAGACAATAACGAGAGTGAGGTGGGCATTACTGCTCACCCCTCTTTTTAAAGCTTAAAAATGCACGGGAATAACGAAAAGTGTCAGCATTATTGGAAGGATTATTTAATGGTATTAGCATCGGTTCTGTGCTATTGCTGGCCGCTTTAGGACTAGCGATTGTTTTCGGACTGATGGGGGTGATTAATCTCGCTCACGGTGAGTTAATGATGTTAGGGGCTTATACTACTTTTGTGGTGCAGAATATCTTTAAAGGTTTTGAAGATATTTATATTTTAAATGTCTTTCAAGCTTTCCGTATTTCTCTCTTTGATACTTATGTTTTATTCGCCCTACCGATCGCTTTTTTAGTGTCGGGATTGGCGGGATTATTATTAGAAAGGGGGGTGATTAGGTTCCTCTACGGCAGACCCCTAGAAACGCTGCTGGCCACTTGGGGAGTCAGCTTAATTCTGCAGCAATTTGTCAGAAGTGTCAACGGGTTATTAGTAATTAGTTTAATAGTTTTCTGTCTCTTATTTTTTGGGGCTATGAAGGTGTTAAGTCGTCGCCTAGATTGGGAGAGAATTCGCAATTTAGCTATTGGTATCACCCTGCCTTTATCCCTAGCTATCGCTGGATTATTAGGCTATCTTTTATCTTTTAATCCGGTTCTCGCTCGACCCTGGTTTAGTGCCAGAAACGTCGATGTCACGGCTCCTGCCTGGTTACGGGGAGGTTTACCTTTACCCGGTTTTCAAATGCCCTACACCCGTCTATTTATTATCATTTTAACTGGCCTTTGTTTGTTAGGGACTTATTGGTTTTTAAATAAATCTTCTTGGGGTTTACGCATTCGTGCCGTCACCCAAAATCGCCAGATGAGTGCCTGTTTAGGCATTCCGACAAATCAAGTGGATGCTTTGACTTTTGCCCTCGGTTCGGGATTAGCTGGAGTTGCCGGTTGTGCGATTAGTTTCTTGGGTTCCGTCGGTCCAAATGTGGGACAGAATTATATCGTTGATACCTTCATGGTGGTGGTGGTGGGGGGAGTGGGTAATCTCCTGGGAACTATTATCGCGGCTATGGCCATCGGTGTGGCTAATTATTTAATTGGTTCGGGAACTTTTGCTCTGATTTTTGGTTCCGTAGAAGCCCTAAAACCCCTAACGGATTTCTTCACCTTTTTCTCCACCACTAGCATGGCAAAAGTGATGATTTTTGCTTTAATTATTGCTTTCTTGCAATTCAAACCTGCGGGAATTTTTCCTCCTAAAGGACGTACTGCCGAGTTATAGATTATGATTACCGAAACCATCACTAGAAACGAATCCCGACAACGGGAAAAGAAAAAGTTAATCACGGAAATCGCTGTTATCGTTGGATTGGTGGTTATCTTTGCGTTTTTTTTGCCCTTAGCTTTGTCGGCTTTCCGCTTGCGTTTATTGGGGCGATTTCTTTCCTTCGCTATTGTCGCTTTGGGGATAGATTTAATCTGGGGTTATACGGGTTTATTAAGTCTTGGCCATGGCATCTTTTTTGCTCTCGGTGGTTACGCTTTGGCCATGTACCTAAATCTTCAGTTACCCCCCGGACAAATGCCCGAATTTTTTACTCTCTACGGGGTGACAGAATTACCTTTTATTTGGCAACCTTTTTATTCCCTACCTTTGACAATTCTAGCCCTAATTATCGTACCAGCGATCGTGGCGGGATTATTAGGTTATTTAATCTTCCGCAATCGCATTAAAGGGGTTTATTTCTCGATTTTGACCCAAGCGGCTTTACTGGTATTTTTTAACTTTTTTAACGGCCAACAAAAGTTAATTAACGGCACTAATGGCTTAAAAACCGATACCCAAACAATTTTCGGGTTGCTGGTAGGCTCCGATGCCGTTCAAGTGGCCTTTTATTTACTCACAATTGTCTGTTTACTGGCTATTTATCTCCTCTGTCGTTGGTTAACTACCGGCAGATTTGGGCGCTTGTTAGTCGCCATTCGCGATGATGAGGTGCGTGTCCGTTTTTCCGGTTATGATCCTACTTGGTTTAAGGTGTTAGTTTTTGGCATTTCTGGGGCGATTGCCGGTGTTGCCGGCGCTCTTTATACTGTGCAAACCGGTATTATCACTCCTAACTCTATGGATGTGGCTTTTTCCATTGAAATGGTGATTTGGGTGGCTGTGGGGGGACGTGCTACCCTTGTGGGGGCAGTTGTCGGTACTTTATTAGTACGCATGGCCCAAACTTTTTTAAGCGAACAATTTCCGGAAGTCTGGGTATTTTTCCAAGGGGCCCTATTCCTAATTGTGGTGACAGTGCTTCCCGATGGTCTTCTCGGTGGAATTAAACGTTTGCTGACTCATTTTGGTTTCCGCAAAACTTTAATCACCTATCCTAGTATTGAGGAAGCTCCGGAAGTGCAATTGGAAAGAGAAGAATTAGAGCATAAGTGACCTTAGCTATCAGTTATCAGTTATCAGTTATCAGTTATCAGTTATCAGATGTGAGTTTTCAGTTCACTGATTACTGCTGACTGTTCACCGAAAATACTTCCCAATTCCCTCTTAGAAATTATGACTGGAAAAATCCTAGAAATCGAGAATCTTACCGTTAGTTTTGGGGGTTTTAAGGCTCTCAATAATCTTAATTTCAGTATGGATACGGGAGAATTGCGGGTGATTATCGGTCCCAATGGTGCGGGAAAAACCACTTTTTTAGATGTGATTACGGGGAAAGTGCAACCCACCATCGGACGGGTATTATTTAAAGGTCGAGATCTCCGCAAAATTCCTGAATTTGCGATCGCTCGTTTAGGGATTGGTCGCAAATTCCAAACTCCTAGGGTATATTTAAATCTAACTGTCCGAGAAAATCTCGATTTAGTTAGCAACCGTAATAAAAATGTTTTCTCAACTCTTTTCGGTCGTCCTCCCCTAGAAGATAGCATAAAAGTTATTGGTTTATTGGAAACTATCGGGTTAACTGCTAAAGCTGATTTATCCGCTTCTTTACTTTCTCACGGGGAAAAACAACGCTTAGAAATTGGCCAATTAGTGGCCCAGTCACCAGATTTACTGCTAGTAGATGAACCCGTAGCAGGATTAACCGATGAGGAAACGGAAAACGTGGGTAATTTGTTGTTAAATCTAGCGGAAAGTCATTCAATTATTGTCATTGAACACGATATGGAATTTGTCCGTCAAATTGCCCGCAAAGTCACGGTTTTACACCAAGGAACTGTTCTATGTGAGGGGAATATGGAGCAAATTCAAAATGATCCGAAAGTTATTGAAGTTTATCTGGGTTCCTCGGAAGAATAAACAATCAAACGATTAAAATTAGTTAAAAAGGGTTGACAATGTTACACATATCTGATCTCAATGTTTACTACGGAGAAAGTCATATTTTAAGAAATGTTGATCTTAACATTAATGCGGGAGAAATGGTCTGTTTAATTGGACGTAATGGCGTGGGTAAAACTACCCTATTAAAAACCTTGATGGGTATCTTAAAACCGCGAGCGGGAGTCATTAATTATGAGCAAGAAAACCTCATTAATAAAACCTCAGATCAAAGAGCCAGATTGGGACTGGGTTATGTGCCGCAGGGTAGGGATATTATTCCCCGTTTAACGGTAAAAGAGAATTTAATTCTCGGTTTGGAAGCTTTACCCACAAAAAGAAAAAATGCCACAATTCCCGAAGAAATCTTTGATTTATTTCCCGTTTTAAAAACCATGTTATCGCGGATGGGAGGAGATTTAAGCGGTGGACAACAACAGCAATTAGCCATCGCTCGCGCTTTAGTGGGGGAACCAAAATTATTAATTTTAGATGAACCCACGGAAGGAATTCAACCGTCAATTATCCTCGAAATTGAAGCAGCGGTGCGGCGTATTGTTGCCAGTAAAGGAATCGCCGTTTTATTAGTAGAACAACACCTGCATTTTGTCCGCCAAGCTGATCGATATTACGCCATGCAGAAAGGGGGAATTGTTGCTTCCGGTTTCACGAGCGAATTAAGTCAAGAAGTCATTCAGCGATTTTTGGCAGTTTAAACTTAACTTTTTCCTTGATAAGTAGGTAGGTGTTAAAAATTATCAGACACCCCCCTTATCAAGGGGGGATTAAAGACAAAATCTATCTTCAATTTAATTATAACCACTTACTTATATGACTCAAATAGTCGTAATTGGTGGCGGGGCAGCGGGATTTTTTGGCGCAATTAAAGCGGCAGAATCTAACCCAAAAGCTGGCGTTACTATCCTAGAAGCGGCAAAAGAACCCCTAGTTAAAGTGCGGATTTCGGGAGGGGGACGCTGTAATGTCACCCATCATTGTTTTGATGTTTCCCAATTGGTTAATTATTATCCTCGCGGTGGCAAAGCACTACGGGGAGCTTTTAGTCGGTTTCAACCCCAAGATACTATTAAATGGTTTGAATTGCGGGGGGTAAAACTCAAAACAGAAGCGGATGGACGAATGTTTCCCAGCACCGATAATTCTGAAACTATTGTTAATTGTCTGCGGGAAAGTGCGACTTTTGCTGGGGTTAATTTAAGGCTAAATTGTGCAGTAAAATCGGTAAAAAAACAGGAAGAAAGTTTTTTAATTGAATTAAAAAGAGATGAGCAAATTAGGGCAGATAAGCTTTTAATTGCTACGGGAAGTAGTCCTTTTGGTTATCGCACCGCTCAAGATTTAGGTCATTCTCTAGTCTCTCCTGTCCCTTCTTTATTTACCTTTCAAATTACCGATCCTCGTCTGAAAGATTTGTTAGGGGTTACTGTGGATAAAGTGCGAGTTCGTCTTGGGGGAAGCAAATTAGAACAAATCGGACCTTTATTAATTACCCATTGGGGAGTTAGTGGACCGGCTATTTTAAAACTTTCTGCTTGGGGAGCGCGGGTACTTCACGAGCATCATTACCGAATGCCTTTAATCATTAATTGGTTAGGGGATTATCCTCCTGAAAAATTGCGAGAAATTATCTTACAAACTAAAAGTGAATATCCCAAAAGAAAACTTTTTAATTATTGTCCCTTTGAACAGTTACCTAAGCGTCTTTGGCAGAGTTTATTAAGTTACTTGACTGTTAACTCGGAAACTCCCTGGGCAGAATTATCTAAAAATACTCTCAATCGATTGATGATTGAATTACAGCAGGGGGAATATCAAATCAAAGGAAAAGGGGTGTTTAAGGAGGAATTTGTCACCTCTGGGGGAGTGAATCTTCAGGAAGTGGATTTTAAAACTATGGAAAGTAAAATCTGTCCGGGGTTATATTTTGCCGGGGAGGTACTAGATATCGATGGAGTCACGGGGGGATTTAATTTTCAATGCGCTTGGACCACTGGTTATCTCGCCGGACAAGCCATGGGCAATAGATAGGGCTGGCTGAATAAATCTAGTTTAGGCTTTTTTGACCTCAAAAAGTGCCAGCCATTGGAGGGATCGGGGGGAACCCTGCCCCCACGAAAAACTTTTTCAGCCAACCCTAGGTAATAACCGTGGGTTGTTCCCGTCCGGTAGATTGACGAATTTGACCGATTTCTTCGGCTAAATCAATTAACGGCTGTAGGGCCTTTTGGGTGTCGATATCGTGTTTACTCGCGTCCGGTTCATAACTTTCTAGATAAACCCGGAGAGTTGCTCCTTTAGTTCCCGTACCCGATAGACGGTAAACAATCCGAGAACCATCGGTAAAACCAATGCGAATGCCTTGATTTTTACTCACACTACCATCCACGGGATCGGTATAGCTAAAATCATCGGCATATTCCACTTCATAGTTACCAAATTGTTGACCCTTAAGGTCTAAAACCAGCTTCTGGAGACGTGCCATCATCTCTTTTGCCGGTTCTAAGGCGACTTCTTCATAATCATGACGAGAATAGAAATTACGACCGAATTCTTGCCAATGACTGCGAACAATTTCCTCTACAGATTCCCCTTTAACTGCCAAAATATTTAACCAGAAAAGAACCGCCCATAAACCATCTTTTTCGCGAATATGATTGGAACCCGTGCCGAAACTTTCCTCACCACAAAGGGTTGCTTTCCCCGCATCTAACAAATTACCGAAGAATTTCCAACCGGTGGGAGTTTCATAACAGTCAATTCCCAGTTTAGCCGCTACTCGATCGGCCGCCGCACTGGTGGGCATCGATCGCGCCACTCCCGTGATACCATTTTGATAGCCCGGTACTAGATGTGCATTGGCAGTTAGTACAGCTAAACTATCACTGGGGGTGACAAAAAAATTCCGACCGAGGACCATATTGCGATCGCCATCTCCATCGGAAGCAGCCCCAAAATCGGGTGCATCTTGACCAAAGAGAATTTCTACCAGATCATGGGCATAGACTAGGTTAGGATCGGGATGACCACCACCAAAGTCCTCTAGGGGAATACCATTTAACACTGTACCCTTGGGCGCACCTAAACGCTGTTCAAATAGGGCATAAGCGTAGGGACCGGTTACCGCATGGAGAGAATCCATGCACATTTTAAACTTACCAGAAGTGAGTAGGGCCTGAATGCGATCGAAATCAAAAATCTTTTCCATCATTTTGACGTAGGGAGTGACCGCATCGATCACTTCCACATCCATAGTTCCCAGTTTAAAGGAACCGGGGCGATCGAGATTAATATCGGCCCCTAAGAGGATTTTATAACTGCTAATCACCTTAGTCTCGGCATAAATTGCATCGGTGATATTTTCCGGGGCCGGTCCGCCGTTAGTAATATTGTACTTAATGCCAAAATCCCCCTCTGGACCGCCGGGGTTATGACTAGCAGAGAGAACAATACCGCCAAAAGCGTTATTTTCGCGAATTAACCCAGAAATAGCGGGAGTGGAGACAATACCATCGGTTCCCACGAGTATTCTACCGATACCGTTAGCGGCGGCGATTTTCAGGATAGTTTGAATAGCTTGACGGTTATAATAACGACCATCTCCACCGACAACTAGGGTTTGACCCTCGATACCGTCTAAAGTATTGAAGATAGCTTGAATAAAATTTTCCAGATAATGGGGTTGTTGAAAAACGGGAACGGATTTTCGTAGTCCGGAAGTCCCCGGTTTCTGGTCACTAAAGGGTTTTGTGGCAACGGTTTCAATCGTCATAGTCTTTTCTTGATAGGCTGAGGCAATTGTCAACTTAAGTATATAGCAGTAGGTTGACAGCCAAGAAATCAGCTAGGAAAGACAACAGCTGGGGAGTCCCCTGTCATACTAAATCCTGTTTAAAAAGTCTAGGACAGTGGGGAGACCACTTCGTGCGCGTTGCGGGGGGAGATAGGGGAGTGGGGAGATAGGGAAGTGGGGGGAAGGGAGCAGGGAGAAAAAAGCTGACTCCTGACTCCTGAATACTGACTTGAAAATAGAAGCTGAAATAACGCCAATTCGTCAATCATACTAAATCCGTTCAGTATAAGCTACATATCAGGAGAGGCACTCCTGCAAGCGGAGTGACTCTTAAATTATTACAGATGCGTCAGCGGCTGCCTGTAAGCATCCCACCGAAAAACTAATGCGCTCCGGGGTTTGGGGGCGGCGCCACGCCCCCAACGGGGGGTTTGGGTAGGGTCGTTTCATTCTCGCAAATGTCATTCAATCAAATCCTTATCTGGCAAGGTTTTCAGTCAATTTCTCAGAACAAATATCTGAAAAATTTTTAAAATGCCTTGCTTTGCTTGCCCCGTAAGCGATTGAAGACAGACAAACAAGGAATCAAACTAGAGAATGAATCAGCCCTAGGGGTTTGGGGGGTAGAACCCCCCAAAAGCTTGGATTGAGTGATCAAGTGGCAAGTAATACTAAATCCCTTGAGTATAGGCTAAATATCAGGAGAGGCAAAAGGCAATAGGCAAAACGGAGAATAAATAATCAGTTTTTAATAACTGGATTTAGTCTTAGCCGATAATTTAACCCGATTTGGGGGTATAAACCCCCAATAATCGCCAATTTTGGCTATATCGCTTAATCGGCCCCTTCAATCGGTGCAAATCCCTGACGTTGAATATTCTCGCTGATGTGACGAGGTTCGAGGAATTGCAGCAGATAATCGGGACCCCCTGCTTTGGAACCTACCCCCGACATCTTGAAACCCCCGAAGGGTTGACGGGAGACAATCGCGCCGGTGATTCCCCGGTTAATATAGAGGTTTCCTACTTCAAATTCCTGCATAGCTCGGTTAATATGGGCAGGAGTGCGAGAATATAAGCCGCCGGTTAGAGCATAGTCGGTTCCGTTAGCTACAGCTAAAGCTTGCTCAAAATTGCTCACTTTGATAATCGCCACCACTGGACCAAAAATCTCCTCCATCGCTATTACCGCATCGGGGGGAACATTCTTAAAGACGGTGGGACTGACGAAGTAACCCACTTCTGGAATTGGCATCTCTAGGGCCAATTCTGCCTCTTTTTTACCAGTTTCGATATATTCCCGAATTCTTGCTTGAGCTTTCTCGTCGATAACCGGTCCTACTTCCGTACTCGGTAAATCCGTCGGCCCGATATTGAGGGACCCGGTAGCCTCGACAAAGCGATCCACAAAGCTATCATAGACGCTTTCCAGAACAATTATCCGCGAACAGGCGGAACATTTCTGGCCGGTGTAGCCAAAAGCGGACTTAACCGCACCGACAACGGCCTGATCTAAATCGGCACTCTCATCGACAATTAGGGCATTTTTGCCGCCCATTTCGGCGATAACTCGTTTTAGGTGTTTTTGACCCTTTTGCACGATCGAGGCATCTGTATAGATGCGACAGCCCACTTCTCGTGAACCGGTGAAGGCGATTAGGTGAACATCGGGATGGCTAACTAAATGCGCCCCCACTTGCGAACCTTTACCCGGGATATATTGGAAGACTCCGGCAGGAATACCCGCTTCTAGGAGAATCTCGGCAAATTTCGCCGTAATCACCGAGGAAGTCTCGGCCGGTTTCAATAGCGTGCAGTTACCAGCTACTAAAGCTGCTACTGTCATCCCCACCGCAATGGCCAGGGGGAAATTCCAGGGGGAAATCACTAAAGCAATACCCCGGGGTTGGTAGGAATAACGATTATTCTCGCCTGCCACGTCGAAATTATGCCCTAAATCCAGTCTTTCCATCTCGGAGGCGTAATAACGGCAAAAATCGATCGCTTCTGACACTTCTGGATCCGCCTGTTGGATAACTTTGCCCACTTCCAAACAAATCCAGGCCGATAACTCGTGTCGTCGCGCTTCCATCAAATCTGCCGCTTTTCGCAGTATTTCTGCTCTTTTAGCCACTGGGGTGCGTTTCCAAGCGGGAAAAGCCTGTTTAGCCGCTATGATCGCTTTTTCTGCCTGTTCTACCTCAATTAAGCCCACTTTTCCCACTATTTCCTGCGGGTTACAGGGATTAACGGAATTAATTTGAACATTGGTGGCGACGTATTCGCCGTTAATTAGGGGTAAATAGGTTTTACCGAGGGAATTTTTGACAAAAGTAAGGGCTTGACTCGCTTTATTTCGTAATTGCTCGTTGGCATAATCCGTATCGGGGGCATTAGGAAAACCGGGGATAATCGAGTTATCCTTGCCTAAAACCCGGGGGGCTGCGATTAAATCTTCCACGGGACGATCCTCCAAATTTTGCCGTAGGAAAGAACTATTAGCGGTATTTTCTAATAAACGGCGGATTAGGTAGGCCATACCGGGTAAAAGTTGTCCGTAGGGGGAATAAACCCGCACCCGATGACCCCGCTTCACTAAGGCTTTGGCTAATTGGTCGCCCATGCCGTACAATACCTGCATTTCAAAGCGACGACGGGGAATTTCTAAACTTTCTGCGATCGCACAAGCCATGGCTTGCGATCGCACGTTATGACTACCGATAGCAGCGTATAAATATTGATGATTTTCCAATAATAACCGCGTCATCCGTTCATAATTGGCATCTGTGGCTGATTTTTCGTTATATACCGGCTGTGGCCAATGATTTTGGCGAGATTTAATCGTTTCCTGATCCCAGTAAGCGCCTTTGACTAGCCGGACAGTCAGGGGATAACCGCGCTTTTTGGCCCAATTAATTAAATCTTGTAAATCTTGGGCAGAATCTCTTAAATATGCCTGTAGGGTGATACCAATATCGGTACGACTGCAAAATTCTTCTTCTAGGAGTAATTCTTTCAGGATAGACAGGGTGAGGTTTTTATAAACGTACTGTTCCATATCAAAATGGACTGCTACCCCTAACTCCTGAGCGCGTCGTAATAGTAGGCGAATGCGATCGCAAACTTTCTCCTTACTACCAATCGGATCCATGGGATCAAACTGAGAATAAAAGGCAGTTAGCTTGACAGAAACCTGCACTTGTGGTAGTAAGTCGCCGTCCGCTTCATCAATTTGGCTAACTTTATTCCATTTGGTCGCTTCTTGAGCCAAATGGGTCATTAAATCGAGATAACTTTGTAGATAAACTTGGGTTTCCGCTTCAGTAATTACCGCTTCACCGAGGAGATCTATGGTAAAAGCCATTTTTTCCTTCCGCAGACGGGTGACAGTGCGAGTAATTTGCCCTAGGTCTTCCCCAGCGATATACTTACGAGCTAAGGTTTCTACGGATTTACTGATCACACTGGCGGCCGTTTGAGCGGGTAGGGAGTTAGGATCACTAAAGTTGAGGATACTTTTCAGCGCACTGGGCAGTTCTACGGAAGCATCACCGAGGTATTGTTGGAGATGATTAGCGATCTCGGCATTACTGCGTAAAGCGGGTAAACAGTCAATAAAACGGAATAATTGTACTCGTAAATTGGGGTTAGACATTGCCCAATCGAGTAATTTATCATCCCAACGCATTTGATCCTGTAAAGCAGACCAAAGACCTTTTTTTTCGCGAGTTTCGGCTAAAAGTTGTCTAGCGATCTCTTGGGTTTTGGTTTCGTAGTTTTGAGTTGAGTCGATTTGGATAACCACGGTGATTCAAGTAAAAAAATTATCAACGGGATTCAGCTTTCAGCAAGCTAAGGTCAGCCTTCAGCCTAAAATTCAGTTTTTGAGCTTTTTCAGCTGATTGCCGCTCTTAATGGCTCTTTTCTCTGGTTTATAACTCTTACCGAAGGACTAATCAAAGCTAATAGCCGATCGCTTTTGCTGAACACTCTATTGTACTCGATCGAGTGGGGAAGTGGCGAGGTTGGGGAATTTGTCACTGATCACTGATCACTGTTTACTGATAACTGATAATCCGTTAACCTCTTAACCAGTCAAATAATTGACCGAGGGTGATTTGAAAACTGATCGCAAAAGCAGGGACGGGTAAAAGAGCATTAGAACTCTTGCAAATTAATTATATGTTATAATGATGGGTTAACTAATTTTCCCAAAAAAATTAGTTAACCCGTACATTTGTCCTGAATGAAAACTTGAAGTTTAACTTTT
>NZ_JACJQV010000044.1 GCF_014696875.1 Microcystis wesenbergii FACHB-1317
TTAATCTTCCAATACGCTTCTTTCAATAATAGCCGTTCTCTGCACTTCTTCTTGGGTGCATGGCCGGTAATCGGTATCTGGTTTACGGCGATGGGTGTTAGCACCATGGCGTTTAACCTCAATGGTTTTAACTTCAACCAGTCGATTCTCGATTCTCAAGGTCGTGTAATTGGTACTTGGGCCGATGTGTTAAACCGCGCTGGTATCGGTATGGAAGTAATGCACGAGCGTAATGCTCACAACTTCCCCTTAGACTTGGCTAGTGGTGAACAGGCTCCCGTAGCTCTGACCGCTCCTGCTATCAATGGTTAATTCCTAGTCTGAACGAAAAGGCACTCCCGTAAGGGGGTGCTTTTTTGTTGTTAGAATAAAAAATAGGGTAGTTTGTTTGAGTTTAAATTATGATTAGTTTAGAACAAGCTTTAAATACTGTTGAGCAACTATCTTTAGAACAACAGGAAATGTTATTAGAAATTTTACAAAATCGTTTACTTGATATTCGTCGTCAAGAAATTGCTAGGGATGCTAAGGAGTCAATTAATGCTTTTCATCAAGGAGAATTTAAACCTCAACCCCTAGATATTATTCTGAGAGAATTGAGAGAAACTTTAGAATAGATAACATGAGAGAACTCGTCTTAACGCCTAAATTTAAGCGGACTTTCCGTAAGTTTGTTCTCAGAAATCCCCAACGACAGAAAGCCATTGAGAAGACATTGGCACAAATGAGGGAAGATATTTATTTTTTGAGCTTGGGAACTCATTCATTAAAAGGAGAATTATCGGGACTTAAAGCTTGTTCTTGTGGTTATGATTGTCGGATTATTTTTTCTATAGAAATTGAACCAGACACCCAGAAGGAAGTTATTGTTTTACTTGACATTGGTACTCATGATGAAGTTTATTGATAAAATGTTGTTCTCAAACAATCATAATTGATGGGAAATTTTGGATTCAACGAGATGGTACTGAAGAAGGAGTCGCTTCCGACCTCCTCAAAGCTGGTATCCCTCCAGAACCCATTGTTTTAGGGTTTCTTAGCGAAGAATTAAGGCAAGATTCCCAATTTGCTATCACTTGATCATTAGGTTAACTACTCTCCCATTTTTAATTAGTACATAAGTTCTGGCATTAGGCGATCGCTCGTCAGCCGCGCTCGATCGATGTTATTATGGCTATCTCTTTAGGCTTTCTATATTTTTCTCTCTCGGTGGGATGTTTTTCTGTATGCTGGTAATGGTTTCCTTTTTTTACCCGCATATCTCCCCCCCCCTATGGTCGATAGTCTTCCCCTACGCAATTTAAAATATTATTGTGACTTATTTTCTAAAATTAAAGTCAATAAGTCTAAGCAAAGTGGTGAAGCACCTTATAAGCCTATCTTATTATTATCAGTAATTGAGTTAATTAGTGATTCTCAAATTCAAGACAATAAAATATATATTTCTGATGAATTAATCAATACTTTTGACAAGTATTGGAAGCGTTTAAACCCAGATACTTTCAAAGGTGGGTTAGCTTTACCGTTTTTTCATCTAAAAAATGACGGATTTTGGAAGTTAAAGTTTAGTGATAGCTATGATGGCGGCCGTCCTCAAACTATTCCCAAAATTAGAGCAGATGTAGATTATGCTATTTTAGATCAGGAATTGTATAAACTTTTACAGCAACCGGAAGCTAGACGACAGCTAATTGATACTCTAATAGAAGCTTGGTTTTCTTCTAGTCAAAAGCAATTAGAAGATATTTTAGAAATTAATCAAGTCTTACAACAAGATGATGACACTGAACTAGATCGTAGCGTTTTAGCTGAAGGAGAAACACAGACAAAATATTATTTTAGAAAGTCTATCGTTAGAGATGCGTTATTTCGTAAATCAGTCGTCCATTTATACGATTATCAATGCTCTTTTTGTGGTCTTAAAGTAATCCACTCCTTGACACAAAGTATTGTCGATGGCGCACATATCAAACCTTTTGCCAGATTCTATGATAACCAGATAAACAATGGTTTATCTCTTTGTAAAAATCATCATTGGGCATTCGATCAAGGACTATTTACTATTGATGATGAATACAAAATTATGATTAGTAAAGACTTTCAAGAAATTTCTCCCAACGCTAAAGCCATTCAAGACTTTCATGGTATGAATATTTTATTACCCACTCTAGAAGATCACTATCCAAAACTTGAAGCTATCCAATGGCATCGTCAGAATATTTTTAGAAGTTAGTTACTTAAATTATTAATTATGAAATCAGAGCAAACAACCATTTTACCTAATCGTACTCTTCCTGAATTAATCGAAGATATTCAATTATTAACTAAGGAAATTCAGGAATTGTACTGTCAGGATAATAGCCCGTTGGTAGTTGGTTGGAGTGGAGGAAAAGATTCGACAACAGTATTACAATTAGTTTGGAATGCTATCGAATTGCTACCGATAAAAAAGAGAACTAAAACGATTTATGTAATAACCAATGATACTTTGGTAGAAAATCCTATTGTTGCAGCTTGGGTCAGAAATTCTTTGAAGACATTACAGGAAGCTGCTGCAAAAAAACAGATGCCTATTAAAACTAAATTAACTTTTCCTTCAGTTGAAGATACTTTTTGGAGTTGTTTAATTGGTAAAGGATATCCTGCCCCAAGAAAAAGATTTAGATGGTGTACTGAAAGAATGAAAATTAAGCCTACAGATTTTTTTATTAGAGATATTATTCGAGATGAAGGAGAGGCAATTCTTGTTTTAGGTACTCGTAAAGCTGAAAGTATTGCCCGCGCTAGAAATATGGAAAAACATCGGGGATGGCGAATTCGAGATCGCCTGAATGCTAATCCTAGTCGTCCTAATTCATATTTCTATCTTCCCATAGAAGATTGGCGTACTGATGAAGTATGGATGTACTTAATGCAGTGGGAAAATCCCTGGGGAGGGGATAACAAAGAATTATTAGCAATGTATCGAGGGGCGACTGCGGATAATGAATGTCCCCTAGTGGTAGATACTTCCACTCCTAGCTGTGGAGATTCGCGCTTTGGTTGTTGGGTGTGTACGATGGTGAATAAAGATAAATCGATGGAGGCAATGATACAGAATGACGAGGAAAAAGAATGGTTACAACCACTTTTAGACCTTCGCAACGAATTGGATATAGAAGATGACCGACCAAAACGGGATTTTCGCCGTATCTTTGGGAAAGTACAATTATTTGAAAGAAACTTAAATGGAGAAATATCGATCGAACCCATACCCGGCCCTTATACTAAACAATGGCGAGAATATTGGCTGAGAAGGGTATTAGAGGCTCAGGAGAGCGTGCGTACTAATGCGCCGGAGGAGATGAAAGATATTACCCTAATTACCACGGAGGAACTCAGCGAAATTCGCCGGATTTGGAGGGAAGAAAAGCACGAATTTGATGACCAATTACCGAAGATTTATAAACAAGTGACTGGAGAAACTTTTCAAGACCCGCGACCGGGAGCGGATAATAATCTTTTGGGGAGTGAAGAATGGGATATACTCGCGGATATCTGTGCCGAGGATTCCATGCACCTAGAATTATTGGCTAAACTGATCGATACGGAACGTCAATATTTTCTCAAAATCTCTCGCAAGGGTATTTACAAAGACCTAGAAAAATGCTTTGAGTCTAGTTCTCGTAGTAAAGAGGAAGCGATCGAAAATGCCCGTTATATCTATGATCTAAAGAATGCCGCTCAAAGTGGTAATATTGCTCAGGTAAAAGAACAACTCAAAGAGAGTTTTAGTGAACCAGAAAAAGACCAGCAAAAACAGTTAACTTGGGCCAGTATGAAATTCCCTACAACCGATGAGGAGGAGGAATAACGAGCTTATTTTACCTGTAAACGTCCCTGGATTTTCCCTCTGGCGACAATCAATAAAATCCCAGTACTGGTCTGTGAAAGAATCTGACTGGGATTAATGACCAACTGACCACCACAATCCTGACACTGGTTTTTCGACTTTCCATTATGAGTAGAACCCTTCTTAATATTGTGATAAAAAAGCCAAGGAGGACAAGGAAGGAGCGAGGGAGTGTCAATTGATCCTACTTTCAGATTCACATTTAAAACCTTGATTGCGCCAAGTTTCTAAATCAACGGAATTTAAAGGAATAACTTGCCAACAGGGGGGATAGATTAATTGTCCCACAAAAGCCCAAATTATACTTCTAGTCACATCTAACCCAGTTTTTAGCTTTGATTCGTGATTACCCGGGATACCAATTTCTCGGACTGTATCGAGTTCTACTGCTATACCGTGGGATTGCAAGTGAATTGCTGCTAACCATTTAGCCCGGGGTAAATGAGTAGGAGAAGTGACAACTTTTACTTTATGTACTCCCCATTGTTTTAAAATTGGCACGGCAAAGAAAAAATTGTCGAAGGTAGAATTAGCACACTTTTCTAACCAGACGTTAGTTTTTGGTGCTTTTGCCCGTTCAAATAGTAATAAAATACAGGGATCTTTCGAGCCTTGGGAAATTAAAATCGGTATATTGGGGTATTGCTTGGCCAGATTGGCCACATAAATTTCCCGACGAATGCTGCCCCCCAAAACTAAGATGGCATCAACGGGTTTTTGTTGATTAATTGGCCAGCGGATGGCTAAATTAATCGCTAAATTAAGGATAATAAACCCAAAAACCAGAATTAGAGTTAGTTTTAACCATTTTTGCCAATTTCGGTGTTTACGAGCAACATTTTTCGGTTTTTTCGCCATTGACTTAGAGATGGTGTAACAATTGTGCTTTGATAATTTTTTCTGTGGGGTTGAGTTTGACTAATTGTGAACCTGTCCCGTCTTTACCCGTGACTGCCACAGTTTCCACCTCTAAGGGTAGTTTTCGATTCTGATTGGTACTTAATAACACTATACTCCCCGCCCGCGCCGCTACCATGGCCGCTAAACTATCCTGTTTGTTGACGAATTGTAAAGCGGGTGAACCAAGATCGCCTAATTGTGATAGGCGTAAATTCTCGATCGCCAGTCTTTTCGCGTAACCTAATCCCGAAATCAGAAGTAGATTTTCCCGATGAGGGAGAGAAACACAACCAGCTAGATTTTCCCCGTAGCGCAATCGCAAAATTGCTAAACCTTGGGCAGATTTACCCATCATTGGCAATAATTCCTCGCGCACGGGATAACGCAACACCCGACCGCTACTGGTGGCGATCGCTAAGTCCAGGCCCTCGTGAGTAAAAATAGCAGCATATAGGCGATCATCTTCTTTCAATTTCATCAGGGACAAACCCCGACTACCAACCCCCTCTAATTCATCGATGGGAAGCCGCTTTATTCGCCCCTGTTGACTCAGTAAAAGCAATTCTTGATTTTTTTGAGGTTCTGTCAAGAAAAATTGATTTAACACGGCTTCTGACTCTTTTTGGGCGGTTTTGGTCAGCAGACTGGAGATTAACACCGGTTGATTTGCTTGTGGGGGGACTTCCCGGGTAGCAATCGGGTAAGCTTTGGCATTATCGAGGATAACTAGGAAATTTTCCCGTTTTTCGAGCGCCTGTTGATAGATAATTAAACCCTGGTCCGGCACTCGCTCTTCTGGTGTCGTCCAACTAATTTTATCTTCGGCATCAAGCAATAAAATCGCATTTTCTGGGGGTTCTTGGGGCGTAAATAGGCTTAAAATCGGTGTATTCTCACTCTCAGACTTTTTCTTAACTTTATTCTCCTGTTTTTTAACTTCTGCCTTCAAAGGGGGTGTAGGGTGTGGGGTGTGGGGTGTGGGGAAGGAAACCTCTTTCATTTCTGGTGGTGAAAATTTTTTCATCGGGACCGTCTCCTGTTTTTTAACCACAGAATCCAGTTTCTTCCCTGCTGCCTGCTGCCTCCTGTCCCCCGACTTCCCGGTGCGAATTTTTGTCCGTCTGCTATCGGCGAATTTTTTCTTTAAAGAGCGCAATTCTTTTTTCAGAGACTTGAGAAACTCCTGACGGTTATGGAGGAGAGTTTCTAACTGTTGAATTTTTGTTTGTAATTCCGTCGCTTCCGTCTCTAACTTTTGTCTTTCCAAACCAGTTAAACGACGCAGAGGCATAGCCAAGATAGAATCAGCTTGAGGGTCACTAATGCCCAATTCTGCCTGAAAACGATACTTAGCCGTCGTCCCATCGGGGGCATTTTTGAGAATATCCACCACTCGATCGATATTCTGCAAAGCTAATAATAAACCCTCCACTAGGTGTAAGCGATCGCTGGCCTGTTGCAACTCATCGCCATACTGACGGGTGAGAGTTGTTTCTCGAAAGCGCAAGAATTCCTGTAAAACTTGTTTTAAAGATAACTGTCGGGGTTGATTATCGACCAAAGCGAGGATAATCGCCCCGAAATTAGTCTGTAGGGCTGTTTGTTGGTATAAAGCCGCCAAAACCTGCTGCGGTTGACTTTCCCGCTTTAATTCAATCACCACCCGAATGCCTTCGCGATTGCTTTCATCGCGGATATCGGCAATTCCCTCCAATTTCCCTAAATTAACTAATTCGGCGATTTTTTCAATCCATGCCGCCTTATTCACCTGAAAAGGCAACTCAGTAACCACAATTGCCGTCCTTTCCCTTCGGCGCTTGCCCTCAATGATAATTGTTTCAGTTTTCGCCACTCCGCGCACGGGAATAATCCCCCTACCGGTGCGATAAGCCTCGCGAATGCCAGTATCATCTAAAATCTCGCCTCCCGTGGGAAAATCGGGCCCGGGGATAATTTCTACTAACTTTTCCTCGCTTAAATCGGGATTATCAATCAAAGCGATTAAACCTTCCACCACTTCCCCTAAATTATGGGGAGGAATATTAGTCGCCATCCCCACCGCAATACCTGAACAACCATTAAGAATCAGTATCGGTAACTGAGCGGGTAAAACAACGGGTTCCTGTTGAGAATTATCAAAATTACTGTTGAAATTAACGATAGCTTCGCTAATTCCCCCTAAAACCGCCTGATCACCGATGCCGGCCAAACGGGTTTCTGTATAACGCATGGCCGCCGGGGGGTCGTTATCGATCGAACCAAAGTTACCATGGCCCGATAAAAGTGGGTAACGACTGGAAAAATCCTGTACCATACGAACCAGTGCCTCGTACACTGACTGATCGCCGTGGGGATGATATTTACCCAAGACATCCCCCACCACCCGCGCACATTTGCGAAAAGGGCGATCGGGAGTTAAACCCAGTTCGTGCATAGCGTATAATATGCGACGATGCACTGGTTTTAGTCCATCGCGTACATCCGGCAAGGCTCGCCCCACGATCACACTCATGGCATATTCTAGATAGGATCGTTCCATCTCTTGGTGTAAGGCCGTGGGTATAATTTGACCACTAGCTAAGAAATCCAGTTGTTTGGCCATGAGTCTCTCGTTTTCAATCTGTCTAGCTGTGAATCATAAGGCATTTTGCCCGTTTTAACCTTGTTTATCCCTGAGCATCCCTATGACGACTGTTTTGATTGTAGAAGACGACCCGATTAATTTTCGCGTTTTTGCCAAAATTTTGACCAAACGAGGTGGTCTAGAGGTTAAAGGGACCGAAGATGTGGAAGAAGTGCTTCGTATTGCTCGGGACAAGAAAGCGGATGTGATCTTAATGGATGTCTCTCTCTCCCATAGTGTCTATGAAGGGAAAGCGGTAGATGGCATTAAAATCAGCCAAATTCTCAAAGCTAACCCCGAAACCGCCGATTTACCCGTTATTCTCGTCACCGCTCACGCTATGGAGGGCGATCGAGAGAATTTTCTCAAGCAGAGTCGGGCCGATGGTTATATTTCTAAACCGGTGGTTGATCACCAAGCTTTTGTTGAGCAAATTTTGGCGATCGTCGATCAGAAGCTGGTCTAAGCTTTGAGTCTTCTTTTGTTAGTATATCAGTATTGGTCTAGGGTTGGCTGAATAAATCTTAAAACCTTGTTGGGTAAGACTTTTAGACTTTTTGTCAATCAAAAAGTACCAGCGACGGGAGTGATTGGGGGGAAAATCCCTGGACTTTTCCCCTGAAAATTAGGTAATTGACCCCCTCAAAATCGGTAAAACCCTACACCCTACACCCTACACCCTACACCCTGTCCCCACAAGAAACTTTTTGCCGCAAACCCTACTTAATCCTCCACTCTGCCATAGATGGCGTAGGCTCGATCGAGCGACCAGGCCCACATCTGATCCCCTAGGGAAAAATGCCACCATTCCCCCTTATGTCGGCTAAATCCCGCCTCCTCCATCACTTTAGCTAATAAAACTCGTTTTTGATGATAACTCTGTTCTCGTGGGCTTTTTGCGGCGATATAATGGTCGGGATGCGATCGCTCTCCGATCTCATCGATTTCTCCCCCCATGTCGATGGCTTGTCCCTTCTCGTCCACTAGGGTAATATCGATCGCCGCTCCGGTACTATGGGGAGGCGGAGTGGCGGCATTATTGCTGGGAACCGCCCAAATAGTGTAAACTTCTGTTAAAATCGCTTGACTTTCTGCCTCCGATAGTTTCTCTTTGGCTAACCTTCTTGTGTCTAGGAGAGTCTGAAAAGTATAATCGACCATAAATTGTTGCACTTCGACTGGTCGATAGGCATCAAAAATCAAAATTTGCCAACCGGGTTGATAGACTTGCAGACGGTTTTGAGCCTCAATCAGGGCATTTAACACCCCTTGTCGCAAAAAATAGGGAGATTTACCCCGATAATTAGCTCCTAATTTCTCGTAAGCATGGGGAGAAGGGATAACAAACTTATCTGCGGGTATAGGTACTAAGGGTTGCCCAGATTCACGAATAGGAATTTTTTGGTAGGGTTTCATCGCGTCGTCAGAAAACGGGGATTTTGGCACTCTTTTCCCCACATTGGCCGAAAATTTTTTGATTGATGCAAGAGAGCTAGTTTTTATGGGCGAGAATGGCTAGGAGGTTCTCAATTCAACTGGTGAGAAATGGGGGTTGTTCAGCTTGGCTGTCGGTTAACGATTTTTAAAAGCTTCGATCGCCGCCGGCAAAGTATAGTAAATCCTCTCCTCGCTAATTTTATCTAACAAGCGAGAACGTTGCAATTGTAAGTACAGATCATGTTTAACCCTAGCTAGAGCGAAAACTATACCCTGTCTTGATAATTCTCTTGCTAATTCCTCAAGAATCTCCACAGATGTACTATCCAATTCCCCAAGGGCCTCCGTATTCAAGACAAACCATTCTACTGGTTTTGTCTCCCGGGCAATGGCACTGAGAGCGCGACGTTTAAAGTCGGCCGCATTAGCAAAAAATAAGGGGGCATCGTAACGATAGATAACCAACCCCGGTATTGTTTGCGCTTCCGGCCAATCCTGGAGTGCGTGTAAACCCATCACCCCCGGAACCGTACCCAAGACCGCATCATCGGGCCGAGTAATGCGGGCCAATAAATCGATAACCGAGAGACCGATGGCGATGGCAACCCCGCTTAAGATCCCCGTGGTTAGCACCCCCACCATTGTCAGGACAGCGAGATTAAACTCACTATTGCGAAAGCTTTTTAGTCGTTTAGCACCGGCAATATCCACCAGTTTACAGGCCGCATAAATCACCAGCGCACCCAAAGCGGCCTTGGGAAAGAGTGCCAGTATCGGACCGAGCAGGAAAATGACCGCCACCACCACCACTGCCACCACCAGGGAGTAAATCTGACTTTTACTACCCACAGAATCCCCCACCGCAGTGCGACTGGCGCTGCTGCTGATGGGAAATCCCTGACAAAAACCCGCCGCCAGATTCCCTAGTCCCAAGGCTAAAAATTCTTGATTGGCATCGATTTCTTGGTTATGACGTGCGGCGAAGGCTCTAGCGGTCAAGACGTTATCGGAATAGCCCACCAGGGCAATGCCGACGGCCGCGGTTCCTAGGGGTAGTAATTGGGAAAAATCTAGGGTTGGTAAGCCAAAATTAGGCAAAGTCTTGCTAATTTTCCCCACTACTGCCACCCCCTCTCCATCAAGATGGAGGGTGGCGACGGCGAGGGTTCCCAGTAAAACCGCCAGCAAGGGACCCGGTGCTTTGGGAAAATATTTTTGGATGACAAATAGAAATAGTAGCAGCAATAGAGCTAGGCTAAGGGTTGGCCAGTGCCATTGATTTATTCCCCAGAAAAAAGCGAAAATTTCTTTAAAAACCGTATTTTCACGGATTGACAAACCACTAATTTTACCCAGTTGTCCCGCAATCATGATCACCGCCACTCCCGTCATATAACCGATTAGGATCGGTTTGGAGAGTAAATTAGCTAGAAATCCCAAGCGGGCGATATAAGCGACAAAACAGATTAAACCGACCATTAGGGCTAAAAAAGCCGCTAAACTGCCGTAATTTTCCCCTTGAAGGCTCACCAGAGGTGCGATCGCTGCCGCCGTCATCACTGCTGTGGTCGATTCCGGTCCGAGGGACAGTTGCGATGAGGAGCCGAAAAAGGCGTAAACTAGGGCAGCCGGGACGAGAGTCCACAATCCCACCACCGGCTCGACCCCGGCCAGGTCGCCGTAGGCCATACACTGGGGAATAGCGTAGGCGGCCACGGTGACACCGGCGAGTAGATCTCGGCCCAGCCACTGCCATTGATAGGAGCGCAGGTTTTTTAGCCCCGGTAAATCAGGAAAATCGACTCGTCGGGAGTTTTCACTCATAGTTTCTCTCTTAACGGCGACTTAACCTAATCTTAACGGAAGAATTGGCTAGGCAAAGCCTTGAGGCTGAGATATTTTCTGTCAGCAGGATATTTATACCATTTTAGCGGTAATTTTAGTTAAACTGCCTAAATATACTCGGAAATATCCTCTTGACAATCATCAGCTAAGTATGATAAGGCGCGGAAACGTAACCCGACTAATTGCTCGTAGAGAGGATTTAACTTGCAAAGGGGCGGAATATGGACTAATTTATGACCAAACAGCACGATATCGCGTTCAAAAGGACATTGAGGCGGCACCATTTTGCAGATAAACCGGGCCAAGCGCGGATCGTGCATTTCCACCCCATCTAACCAGTCTTTGAGGGGATGCAGCAGATCCGGGTGGGGATGTTCGGCACTGATAAACTCGGATTTATTCGCTTCCGTGGTAATTTCGGGAATTTCACAGATAGTATGTTCTAAAGCTGACAGGGCCTCGATTTCTAACCCGAAAGCATCCCGATAACTACGCAGTAATTGCGCTTCTGCGGGGGAATAAATGCCATCGGCGATCGCTACCATAACCGCCGTGCGGAGGAAGTTTTCTGATATTTTGGGGTCATGACCGAAACTTGCGGCCAATTCTTCGGGACTAATCGACTGATAGAGAACGTGGTCGTCATCTAATTCTAATTCGTGAGCGAAACGGGCGATCGATTCCTGTTCGCTGGCGCTATAATCCCCATCACACCAAGCAATTGTCAGTAATCCCCGTAACCAGTCCCTAACTTGTTCGTTAGTGTAGCGGTATTGAACAGAGCTAACCATAGGTATTGCTAAAACTGATTTCTAGTTTCTCAATTTAATTCTACCCATCGCCCCCGGATTCTAGTGGCCCCCGTTCACATCATGTAACCATTGCAACTATCCTTATGGTCAGCTAGGAAGTTTTCGTTTTTCATCTGGCATAATCGGGCAGTTTTCGCCCCTAAGAGCAGGGGTAAGGGTTGGTGCTTATTGTCCCTTCCCCAACCGCGTCATTCCTGCTGAAAAGGCGGATTCCTGGGATTAACGGCCAATACCGAGGTAACGGAAACCGGCTGCTGTCACCACCGCAGGATCGAGGAAATTGCGACCATCAATTAACACGGGTTCGCGCATGGTTTTAACCATTTTGCCGTAGTCGAGACGGAGAAATTCTTGCCATTCCGTCACCACCACCAAAGCGTCACAACCATCGGCCAATCTTTCTGGATCCGATTCGATAATCACACCGCTTAGACCGTGACTTAAACCACTTTGGGAAACGATCGGATCATAGGCTTTTACCTTAGCACCTAAACGATTTAACTGTTCGATCATGGTTAAAGCCGGAGCATCGCGCATATCATCGGTATCGGGTTTAAAAGTTAATCCCAACAAACCGACGGTTTTACCCTTGAGGATTTTTAATTCCTGTTGCAGTTTTTCGATCGCAATTGTCCGTTGACGTTTGTTAACATTGATAGCGGCGTTAAGTAATTCCGTTTCGTAACCGTAGTCTTCTGCGGTATGTACCAAAGCCGACACATCTTTGGGGAAACAGGACCCCCCCCAACCGATCCCGGCCGAGAGGAACTTGCTGCCGATACGGGAATCTAAACCGATACCTTTAGCCACTTGGGTGACATCGGCCCCGACGCGATCGCAGATGTTAGCTACTTCGTTAATAAAGCTAATTTTGGTAGCTAGGAAGGCATTAGCGGCGTATTTAATCATTTCCGCCGAACTGAGATCCGTAACCACCACGGGAACGGGAGGCAAGGATGGATCTTCAGAGAATTGACGTTCAACCAAAGGCGCGTACAATTCCTTCATCATTTCGATGGCTTTCGGGTTATTACTGCCTAAAACAATACGATCGGGGTTAAAAGTATCATAAACCGCCGAACCTTCGCGTAAAAATTCGGGATTACTGACCACATCGAATTCCGCTTCAATGCGTTCTAGTGTACTAATACCGCCACCAGCGGCCACGAGATTTTTTTGTCTTTCGGCCACTCCATCGAGGACGATCATCCGTACCCAATCCCCAGAACCGATGGGAACGGTCGATTTATTGACGATTACTTTATAACCACCGTTGAGATGGGCCCCAATACCCCGGGCCACCGCTTCCACATAACGAGTGTCACTTTCTCCCGTGGGTAGTGCTGGTGTACCAACAGCGATAAAGAGGATTTCACCGTGTTTAACTCCCGCTTCTAGATCCGTGGAAAATTCCAGATTGCCGGAGGCTGCCGAAGACTGCATTAATTCTGATAACCCCGGTTCATAGATGGGGGATTGTCCCGATTTCATCAATTTGACTTTTTCTTCATTGTTGTCAATACAGATGACATGATGGCCAATATGTGCTAGGCAAACCCCAGTGACTAAACCCACATAACCGGTTCCGATAACACAAACACGCATGATAATTACTCCAGTGACAATTAAGTTAAATTCATTGATTAGGGATTAGCTGAGACGAGAACGGAAATCCTCGATCGTCATTTTTAAACCCTGGCTTAGAGGAATAGTTGGACTCCAATCTAGATAGGTTTTAGCACGAGTGATATCCGGTTGTCGTTGCTTGGGATCATCTTCCGGCAGTGGTTTATAGACCAATTCGGCCTCGGGATTAATCATGCCTTGGATGAATTGCGCTAATTCCAGAATTGTGTATTCGTCGGGATTGCCGAGATTAACCGGCCCGATAAAGTCCCCATTCATCAAACGCATTAACCCTTCCACCAGGTCAGAAACATAGCAAAAACTGCGGGTTTGGGAACCTTGACCATAAACCGTTAGGGGTTCACCGCGCAAAGCTTGCACCACGAAATTACTCACCACTCGTCCATCGTTTTCCAACATTCGCGGGCCGTAGGTGTTGAAAATCCGGGCCACCCGGATATCGACTTTATGCTCCCGATAATACTCAAAAGCTAGGGTTTCCGCCACCCGTTTACCCTCGTCGTAACAGGAACGCGGTCCGATACAGTTGACATTACCTCGATATTCTTCCGTTTGGGGATGCACATCGGGATCGCCATAGACTTCTGAGGTAGAAGCGAGCAAAAATCGCGCTTTTACCCTTTTAGCGAGGCCCAGCATATACATGGTCCCTAAAACATTGGTTTTAATCGTTTTGACGGGGTTATATTGATAGTGGATCGGGGAAGCAGGACAGGCCAGGTGATAAATCTGATCGACTTCTAAACGGATCGGCTCGGTGATATCGTGACGAATTAGCTCAAAATAAGGATTTCCTAGCCATTTAACGATATTTTTGCGCGTCCCCGTGTAGAAGTTATCCAGACAGATCACTTCTTGACCCTGTTCCATCAAGCGATCGATTAGATGGGAACCAATAAAACCCGCACCGCCTGTAACTAGGATTCTCATGTAATCGACAAGTAAACATATAAAATTATTCTTAAAATACCCTGACGCTGGCTTTTTGGCAAATATTTTTTTGACGAGGTGTTATCAGCGATCGCCGATGCCAGGCTAATGGCTGAATAATGGCTGGGTAATCCTTAAAAAAAATGTAACAATTTTCGTAGTCATCCCTACAGAGTTCTATATCGTCCAATCTTGTAGGCGTAAATTAGGGATTTGAGAGAAATCACGATAATTGCGTGTTACTAAAATACTGTTTTCTGATCAACTAATCGCTGCAATTCTTAAATAGACCTCTTGCATAATTAATTTTTCAGGGTTCAAAAACGGCAAAAATAAGGATTAAATGGCATAAAGTCTGTAAATAGACCATTTAACTGATTATTATTCATTCTTAATTCTCCTGACTCCTGACTACTGGCTACTGACTCCCAACCCTAACAACAATTTTTGATTTTTACAAGAGGTCTAATCTTGTGTTCCTATACGAATTTTTTGCTCCCGTAATTCTCTGAAATGATAATGAGCTTCTAAAGTATAGTTAAAAATTTTAAATTTGCTCAGATAATTAACTACATCTCTCAAACCTTGATAGCCTTTGATTAACTTTTCATATTGATTGCTTTGAGAGTATTTTCTGATCACGCTGAACCATCCTCTGACTTGTTCTTCTAAAGTAATAATTGTTATAGCAAGATCATCAGGATTGATAGACGCTACTCTCCGAACTAAGTTCGGATGTAGTTTTTGCAGTAGGGTTATATGATCGGTATCTAATATATATTGGGTCACGGTATTTCAACTTGTTGACTGTCTTCTTGGTCAACTTTTTGACGATAGGTTTCTATACTCTCTATGACTTCATCTAAGAGGGGGTTATAGGCTAGTGTAGCTGGTATATTGAGCAGTGGATGCTCTTGTTGTTGTTTTTTCTGCGCTAATTTTTCAAATAATTGGTTTTGTTCTTCTAAAGAAAGTTGATCGATAGATTCTATAATTTGGCTAAGAGAAAGATGAGGAGTCATAAATTACAAGCCTTTTTGACTAGATATTGATGCTAGTGTAGCATAATACTAAATCCGTTGAGTAACGCACAGAAAACGGGTTTCTCGGAGAAACCCGTTTTCTACTCATCTCATCCAAAAAGGGGAATAAATAATCAGTCTTTAATAACCAGATTTAGTATAATTCCCTTCGTCGCTAACAGCTTTAAAACAGATCCTACAGTAATCGGCATTTTTCTGATAGTTCCCTAGTGGTACAAGCAGGATGGCGGTAAATGATCTTGATGCAATTGGTATCACAGGCATCCGCCGTCTGTCAAGAGATAGAAAGATTTAAGGTTAGAACAATGCCAGCATCTGTTATAATCTAATACAGAAAAAACCCCCTTGTCAAATTTGGGCAAATTCGGGCAAAATAGGGAATGTAAATTTTATACAATATTTAGTATTATTTTGATAGGACTAAAGAGGCTAGATTATGACCAGTGCCGAGCAAAATAAGCTATTTATCCTGATCGATGGGCATTCTTTGGCTTTTCGTGCCTATTATGCCTTTGCCAAGTCTCGTTCTGGTCCTCTGCGTACTTCTAGCGGCATTCCCACCAGTGTTTGTTTTGGGTTTTTAAATTCTCTGCTGCAGTTACTAGAAACTCAAAAACCCACTTATTTAGCAGTTGCTTTTGATTTAGCAGCTCCTTCTTTTCGCCATGAAGCTGATGCCAATTATAAGGCTAATCGGCAAGAAACTCCCGAAGAATTTCGCCCCGATTTAACTAATCTGCAAAGTCTCTTGGCAGCGATGAATATTCCTATCGTGACTTCCCCGGGTTATGAAGCAGATGATGTTTTAGGAACTTTGGCAAAACAAGCCGGTGATCATGGTTATACGGTCAAGATTTTAACAGGCGATCGAGATTTATTCCAATTGGTAGATGAGGAGAAAAAAACCACGGTTCTCTATCTGGATATTAATGCGGTCAAAAGTACATCGGGACAGGGTTATACAGAATTTAATTCCCAAGCTGTCACGGAAAAGTTAGGGGTGACACCAAAACAGGTAGTAGATTTTAAAGCTCTTTGCGGTGACAAGTCTGATAATATCCCCGGGGTGCGCGGAATTGGCGAAAAAACAGCGATAGATTTATTAAAAAAATACGATAACTTAGACGATATATATACCAATCTGGAATCGATTAAGGGAATGGTAAAAACTAAATTATTAGAGGGAAAACCCGCCGCCGAAAGTTCTCGCTATTTAGCCAAAATTGCCCTTGATGCCCCCGTTAGTCTCGAAGAGGATAAATTTCGTCTCCGAGGTTTTGATCGGCGTTTAGTTAAAGCTTTATTGGAAAGATTAGAATTAAAGAAAATTCTCCAGAAACTCGATCAAATTCAACAGCATCTAGGTGGCACTCCTACCCTAGAATTAACTAGCGATGCTGATTCTAATCAATTGTCTCTGTTTGATTTACCCCCTATTTCTCCACCAGTTCTAATTGCTCCGGAAATTATTGATACTATTCCTAAGTTAGATGCTTTACTGGCCAAATTAACAACTTTCACTAATCCACATTTTCCTGTCGCTTGGGATACCGAAACCACGGATTTAAATCCTCGTGTAGCCAAATTAGTCGGGATCGGTTGCTGTTGGGGAAAAGAATTAAATTCTCTGGCCTATATTCCCATCGGCCACCAGAGCGGTGATAATTTAAATCTAGAGATAGTTATCGAAAAATTACGCCCAATTTTAGCGGGTGATAATTATCCGAAAGTCTTCCAGAATGCGAAATTTGATATTGATGTTTTTTATCATCAAGGAATTACCGTTAAAGGTCTAGTTTTTGATACTATGGTGGCTAGTTATGTCCTCCATCCCGAACTAACTCATAATCTCGAAGATTTATGCGATCGCTATTTGGACGGTATCACTTCCCTTAGTTATAAAAGTCTCGGTATTCCTGGGGGAAAAACCATCGCTGATTTAGATATTACCACCACTGCTAACTACTGTGGATTAGATGCCTACGCTACCTATTTACTTCGAGAAAAATTACAGGCAGAATTAACTAAAATTCCCCCTTTATATCAATTATTCTCAGAGGTAGAATCTCCCTTAGTCATGGTGCTGTGGCAGATGGAAAATTATGGTATAAAAATTAATATCAATTATCTAAAAAACTTGTCCCAGCAACTAGAAAGAGACCTAGCATACATAGAAAAAAATGCCTACGAATCTATCGGAGAAACTTTTAATCTTAGCTCTCCTAAACAGTTAAGTGAAATCCTCTTCGATCGATTGGCACTCAATCGCAAAAAATCCAGAAAAACTAAAACAGGTTACTCCACCGATCAAAGTGTTTTAGAGAAACTACAAGGAGATCATCCCTTAGTTGATTATATCCTTGAACATCGCACCTTATCCAAATTAAAATCCACCTATGTGGATGCTTTACCGAAATTAGCCGAACCAAAAACCGCACGAGTACATACAGATTTTAATCAAACCATCACCAGCACCGGACGCTTATCATCCTCCAATCCTAACCTACAAAATATCCCCATTCGCAGTGAATTTTCCAGACGAATTCGTCAAGCTTTTATTCCCGAAGATGGTTACTTATTGGTGTCAGCGGACTACTCACAAATCGAGTTAAGAATTCTCGCTCATCTCAGCCAAGAACCAGTTTTATTAGAAGCCTATCGTAGTAATCAAGATGTTCATAAAGTCACCGCTCAATTGCTCTTTGATAAAGGGGAAATTACCCCCGAAGAACGCAGTTTAGGAAAGACAATTAACTTCGGGGTTATTTATGGCATGGGAGCGCAAAAATTCGCCCGTGAATCGAAATTAACCGTAGAACAGGGCAGAAAATTTATTGAAAAATATCATCAACGTTATGCCCAAGTATTTGAGTATTTAGAGAATAGCAAAAAACAAGCGATCGCTCAGGGATATGTGGAAACAATTTTGGGCAGAAGACGTTATTTTAACTTCGATAATCCCCTCTTAAAAAGACTGCGAGGACTGTCCTTACACGACATCGATTTAGATAGCCTCAAACTCAACAACGAGGAAGCACAATTATTAAGATCGGCTGCTAATGCGCCCATTCAGGGTTCCAGTGCTGATATTATTAAAGTAGCGATGGTAAAATTGGCCGAGGTACTGCAAAATTATCGAGCGAGATTACTGCTGCAAGTCCATGATGAATTAGTCTTGGAAGTACCGAGGGAAGAATGGCCATCCCTAGAGTCAAAAATCAAGACGACTATGGAAGAAGCTGTCTCCTTGACGATCCCTCTCTTGGTAGAAATAAAAGCCGGTGACAATTGGATGGAAACCAAATAAAACTATGATCGAAAACAGACAATTTTTAACCCCAGAAGAATCCGCAGATGTGGACGCTGCTCTCTTGACTTCTCCAGAAAAATTCCTGACTCGTTTAACGATTTCTTCCCTACGCTTACTAAAAATAATCGCCGAGGATACGGGAGTAACCCTAGAAGAACTAACCCATAAACAGGTCATTCAATGGCTAGAAAAAGATAGTCAACTGCGTCGGGAACAGGGGATCGAAGCGGCAGTGCTGAAATGGTAAATAAACTCTTAAAAAATCAGCTACCCCTGACAATTTATGCTAGTTTTTAGCTATGAAGTTACTGGAGTTACAACAATGACAATTACCCTAAAAGTGCCTAGTATTGCCTGTGAAGGTTGCGCTAATACCATTACTAAAGCGATTAACAATCAGCAACCAGCAGCCCAAATATCGGTGGATGTAGCCAATAAAATCGTCACGGTAGAAACCACCGCATCCCCCGCAGAAATTGCCCAATGGATCAGCGAAGTCGGCCATATTGTTGAGTCTAGCAGTGAGGGTTGACATCCTCCCCCGTTAAAAATAAACCTCTGGTAAAAATCAACAATTGTCGTGATTATTGTTGAATGTCATCTCGAATACTGCGATATTTCTTAGCAAGAGTGCGGAGATTTCACTTGAATGTTGCCGAGGCTAAAACTTGAATTATCGGTTGATTAGTCATCTTCTAACCCTTCCCAAAGTTGAGAAACGGGAATGGTTTGTCCTGTCATGGCTTCATGCCAAGCTTGCCGAAAGTCTGCTAAAATTTCTGCTTGAGATGGTTCTTGGGTTTCCTCCTCTGGGATGAGAATAATAACTTCTACACGGCTGTTTTTGTCTATGATTAAAGGATGATCTAGGGTTAGTTGTCCTTGTTCATCAATGGTTGCCATAACCTTGAGTGCTTTCATGTTTCTCTGCTTGAGTGGGTTAGTTCAATATCTAAATGTTGCTAATTTTCCCAAAGTTTTACCTGAGCAGAATCTTTTCTAGTTCTTTAACTAAAAGTGGTAAATCATTTTTAACGGTATTCCAAACAATATCTTCATCAACATTTAAGTAATCGTGTACTACTTTGCTCCGCATTCCGACGACTGCTTGCCAAGGAATTGTTGGATAATTCTCTCGAAAGTCTGGTGATACACGACGCGCTGCTTCTCCGATAATTTGCAATAAATGGGTGAGGGATAACCGTAAAAGTTCGTTATTATCAAAATCTTCTCGACTGACACCTTCTACAAAGCTAAGTGCTTTATTTGCTGTGTCAATCATGTGTTCAACATACACTTGATTATCTTTTTGCGACATAACACACCTCTGCTGTTGCTAAAACACGCTCACGAATATGATGATTAAGAGATTTGATGGTAACGAGATCAATAGTACGTCCATCAAATAATTGAGATAATTCTTCTTGAATTTGATGAAGTTTGAAAAAACTAGGGGTAAAACCAAGTTCAAACTCAACGAGCAGATCAATATCACTATCTGCGGTGAAATCATCTCGTAAAACTGAACCAAATAAGGAAAGTTTATGAATATGCCAATGTTGGCAAAGTTGTGAGAGTTTTTCTTGAGGAATTTTCATATTTTTGTGTTGATCAGATTAGTTTGACTCCCAAGCTTTCTAGTTGTTGGTTTATCCAAGCGGTTGCCGTTTCTTCATCGGTTTCTATCGCTTTTTCTACTCCTATTTTAGCAATTTCTAAGAGTTGTTTGGATTTTGCTTTTAAAGCACTCTTAGAGTAAAGGTGCGATCGCTTTTAAAAGTTCTGTTAATTTATTTTCAACTATGTCCCATACCACATCCAAATCAAGCTGATCGTATTTATGAACAATGACATCTCGCATTCCAGCCATTTCTCGCCAAGGAATTTCTGGATATTGTTGACGGAAGATTACAGAAAGACGTTTAGTCGCTTCACCAATAATGGTAATTTGGTAGAGGATGGCCGACAATTTTTCATCATTGGTTTCCAATTCTGATTTACCGATACCATCAGTATAGCGCAAAATACGTCTGATAGCATTTACAATGTCGATTAGAGATTCTTGATCACGAGGCATATATAATCTGTGCTGATTCTAAAATGTTTTTACATCTTAGCCAGTTATCACTCCGTTTGAGTGCTGCTTTCACAATTAAATCTACTTTTCGATTGAAAATTGCTTGCAGTTCATCGCGCATTTGTAGGGTTTCAGTTAAACCTCGTTTAGCAGTTGGAGAAAAGGTAATTAGAATATCAATATCGCTATCTGAACGGAAATCTTCGCGTAAAACTGAACCAAATAATGCCAATTCGGTGACTTGCCACTTTTGACAAAATCCTTTAATTTGTTCCATTGGTAGATTTATTTTTGTGTTCATCAGATTAGTTTTACTCCCAAGCTTTCTAGTCTGCCAAAATTCACCCCATACTCCACCTGAATGCGACTGAGAGGATAATGTAAGCGATCGCTTAAAACCCTTAAATATAATTGTCTAATCGCTTCTTCTGGGGTAAGTTTAATCTCTTTTTTCCGTACTAAGCAAATTGTATAAGGAGCTTCCCCATTTTTCGTCTTTTTAAGCGTAATTGTCTGCTCTAATTGCTCAATTTCCGTCGGCGTAAACTGGGACAACTTATAACTTGAGTCTTTGAGAATATCAGCTAATTTCATGGGTTAAAGATGATAGAGATAAATAAAAATTTTTATACCAAGCATTGAAAGTAATCCCAGCCTTGACAAATTGAGTTAGGTAATCTACTGATGCGAGAATTTTCCCTGTACAAGCCGGTAGGTATGACTTGAAATCATTGTATTCTTGGCTACTAACCCAAGTTAAAGGTATATGGAGACTTAACTTTTCCATTGGATCGAATTTTTTAAGATTCTTTCGATGTTCGCGGTTTCTCATCTCGGCAAAAGCGATCAAACAGCGATCGCATTTGGGGCAGCTTTGCCGTGGCAATTGTCCGTGACTCAATATCTGTAATAATCTAATAAAGCCCTTGTAAACCTTCTTTAAGCTCTGGGTTTTCGTCTTGATCGAGATGCACAAAATCGCCCTTAGATGAGAATTAGTTTACAAAAATTTACATTTGGAGATAAGGAGCAATGAGTCAAGTTTCCGGTACAGATGTTCCCGATTTGGGTCGTCGTCAATTTATGAACCTGTTGACCTTTGGTACAATTACCGGAGTAGCAGCGGGGGCTTTGTATCCGATTGTTAAGTATTTTATTCCCCCCTCGGCCGGTGGTACGGGTGGCGGTGTCACCGCTAAAGATGCCCTAGGCAATGATGTGATTGTCAGTCAATTTCTGACCAGCCATAACGCGGGCGATCGCACTTTAGCCCAAGGCTTAAAAGGCGACCCCACCTATTTAGTCGTCCAAGAGGACAAAACCCTGGCCAACTACGGAATTAACGCCGTCTGCACCCACTTAGGTTGTGTGGTGCCATGGAATGCCAGCGAAGAAAAATTCATGTGTCCTTGCCACGGTTCCCAGTACAATGCCGAAGGAAAAGTAGTTCGCGGTCCAGCGCCTCTATCCTTAGCCCTCGCCCATGCCAACGTCACCGATAATGATAAAGTCGTCTTCTCCACTTGGACGGAAACCGACTTCCGCACCGGCGAAGAACCCTGGTGGTCCTAGATTATTCAATGTGACGAGATTTGGAATTATTCAACCGATAGAGATGAGAACATTCAACTTTTTAAGCTTCCCGCAAGTCCACAGACAGGCCCTAGTGAAAGCCGTCCTCGTGGCGATCGCTACCGTTTCCCTACTCCTAACCAGCGATGTCATTAATCCCCAATCTGCCCAAGCATATCCTTTTTGGGCGCAACAAACCGCCCCGGAAACCCCCAGAGAAGCAACCGGTCGGATTGTCTGCGCGAACTGCCATTTAGCCCAAAAACCCGCCGAAATTGAAATCCCCCACTCGGTATTACCCGATAGCGTCTTTGAAGCAGTAGTAAAAATCCCCTACGATCCCGCCAGTCAACAGGTGTTAGGAGACGGATCGAAGGGGGGTTTAAACGTCGGTGCAGTCTTAATGCTACCGGATGGTTTTAAAATCGCGCCCCCCGATCGCATTCCCGAAGAAATGCAGGAAAAACTCGGTGGAGTCTATTTCCAATCCTACAAAGAAGGTCAAGATAACGTGGTTATCGTCGGCCCCTTACCCGGGGATCAATACAAAGAAATCGTTTTCCCCGTCCTGGCCCCCGATCCTAGCCAAAATAAGGGTATTCACTTCGGTAAATATGCTGTGCATTTAGGGGCCAATCGCGGTCGCGGTCAAGTGTACCCCACCGGTGAACCCAGCAATAATAACGCCTTTAAAGCCTCTGCTGCCGGTACAATTAGCCAGATCAGCAAAACCGAAGCCGGCGGTTATGAAGTCACCATCACTTCCCAAGCTGGCCCCGTGGTGGAAAATATTCCCGCAGGTCCTGAGTTAATCGTCTCGGAAGGTCAAGCGATCGAAGTGGGACAATTTTTAACCAGTAACCCCAATGTCGGCGGTTTTGGTCAAAAAGAGACGGAAGTTGTCCTACAAAATCCCGGCCGGATCAAAGGATTAGTTTTATTCCTCGGTGGTATTATGCTATGTCAAATCCTCTTAGTTATTAAGAAAAAACAAGTGGAAACAGTACAAGCGGCCGAAATGAATTTCTAATCGCAATATTTCGGTTATTTTTGCTAGAAAGCGGGTTATTTGCCCGCTTTTTAGCTTTGAGTCAGGAAAATGCTCACCGCTCGCTGCCGTCTGATACAATCGGTTCAGCTTAACCGATAAGTGTCAATTTTTTATGAATCAGTCGCTTGTTCCAGTCATTCTCGCCGGTGGTAAAGGGGAACGTTTTTGGCCCCTCAGTCGTCTAGCGCGTCCGAAACAGTTTCTCTGTCTTGATGGTAGTGGTCGCAGTCTTTTACAAGCAACGGCCGATCGTCTATTATCTTTAGGGGCAGGTTGGGAAAATCTCTGGGTAATTACCGCTAGTGCAATCGCTGATGGTGTCCGCGAACAACTGCCCGATTTACCGGAGAGTAACCTATTAGTGGAACCGGTGGGCAAGGATACAGCCCCGGCTGTGACTTGGGCTACTTTAGAAGTGATAAAACGTTATGGTAAAGAAGTGGCGATCGGTTTTTTTCCTGCCGATCATTATATTGGTAATCAAGAGGCTTATATTAACACTTTAAAAGCGGCCGTAGAAGTGGCCGTCAGCCAAAAAGCGATCGTTACTTTAGGAATTAAACCCGATTATCCCTCCACCGGTTACGGTTATATCGAACAGGGAGAAAATCAAGGCGAATTTAATGGTTTACCCGTCTATAAAGTGAGTCGTTTTACGGAAAAACCCGATCGCACCACGGCCGAAAAATTCCTAGAAACGGAACTTTTTAGCTGGAATAGCGGAATGTTTATCTTTCAAGGACAAGTAGTTTTAGAGGAGCTAAAAACCCACGCTAATAATATTTTACAACCTCTGAGCGATCGGGGCATCGCTGCCTATGAGGATTTAGAGAAAAAAAGTATCGATTATGCTTTGATGGAAAAAACCCAACTCGCTTACGTTTTACCCGCTAATTTCGGTTGGGATGATCTGGGAGATTGGAATTCTCTGGAAAGATTACTAGAAGCAAAGGGCAAAAATATTGAACTGGCCAATCATGTCGGTTTGGACACGGAAGGGGCTATTATCTATGCTAGTGATGAGGAAGAAGCGATCGTTACTATTGGTTTAAAAGATCTGGTAATTGTTCGCGACGGGAAAGCGACTCTCGTTGTCCACAAAGATCGTACCCAAGATATTAAACAAGTTCTCAAGCAATTACAAACCGATCCCAAATTAGAGAAATTGTTATAGGATTGATATTAGTTACCAGCTTTTTCAGTAATCAGTGATCAGTAAACAGTAAACGGTAATCAGTGAAAAGACAGTAGGAAACCTCTATTTAAGTAAGTAGTTATAATTAAATTGAAGATAGATTTTGTCTCTGATCCCCCCTGCCCCCCTTGATAAGGGGGGTGTCGATCCCCCCTTAGTCCCCCCTTGATAAGGGGGGTATTTGATAATTTTTAACGCCTACCTACTTAATACTGCTCACTTAAAACTCAAATCTGATCACTGGTAACTTACCCACTGATAACTGATAACTGATAACTGATAACTGATAATACCGTGTTCTCACTCCCCCAAACCAGTCAAAGACAAAAAGAAATCCTTGAGATAGTTCTCGGCAACGGTTGGGACTATATGCGCGGGGTTTTAACCCTAGGAAAAACAGAAAATCCCCAGATTCCCACCCCAGAAGTTCTCAAAAAAATCCTTGTGGAATTGGGTCCCTTTTATGTCAAATTGGGACAGTTACTTAGTACCCGTCCCGATCTGCTACCCGCTAATTATATCGAGGCTTTAACTGCCCTACAAGCGCAAGTTCCTCCCGTTGCTTGGACAGATATAGAAATAGTCATCACTGAACAGTTAGCCAAACCGATCGAACAGGTATTTAAGTATATTAATACCCAACCGATCGCCGCAGGATCGATCGGGCAAATTCATCGGGCAACTTTATTATCTGGGGAGGAAGTCGCGATTAAAGTCTTGCGTCCGGGGATTGAAAAAATTGTCGCCCAAGATAGTGCCTTAATTAAGGGAATTGCTGATTTAGTTGCCCTCACAGAATTTGGTCAAAGTTACGACGTTGTTGACTTAGCAGAGGAGTTTATTAAAGCAGTCAATGCGGAATTAGATTTTACCCAAGAAGGTCATTATACCGACCAATTACGCTATAATTTAACCCAGAGTCGGTGGTCAGAACCCAAACAGTTAGTTATTCCTAAAATTTATTGGCACTTAACTAATTCCAAGCTATTAGTGTTAGAATGGTTAGAAGGAAAACAAATTTTAGAGGCTGATGTTTCTAGACCGCCAACTGAGCAAGCAATTTCCCAAAGAAAAAGCGAAATAACTAGAATTTTGTTTCGGTCATTTTTTCAACAAATTTATATTGATGGCTTCTTTCATGCCGATCCTCATCCAGGTAATATTTTCTATCTTGACGATGGTAGAGTAGCTTTAATTGACTGTGGTATGGTGGGCAGATTAGACCCACAAACTCAACAAATTTTAACAGAATTGTTATTAGCAATTGTTGACTTAGATGCGAAAAGATGCAGTCAACTAACTATTAAACTGTCCGAGTCAGTAGTCCCGATTACTTTAGTACAATTAGAGGTAGATTATGAGCGGATGCTGCGAAAATATTATAACCTCAATTTAAATCAAATTAACTTTAGTGAGGTGGTTTATGAACTTTTGCAAATTGCCCGTCGCAATAGAATTAAACTCCCGGGTAATTTAGGTTTATTCGCCAAAAGTCTCGCCAATCTAGAAGGAACTGCCCGAAAATTTAATCCTGATATTAATATCCTGGAAGAAGTCAAACCGCTATTAACTAATATTCTTGAACAACAGTTAATCGGTAGCACTCCCCTACAAACTGCCCTAAGAACAGTTTTAGACTTGAAATCTTTTTCCCTGAAATCTCCCCGTCAAATCGAAGTTTTACTAGATAGTTTAACCTCAGAAACTTTAAATGTTAATCTGAAAATTCGTGAATTAGATAATCTCCGTCGCAGTTTAGATAATTCCGCCAATCGACTAGCTTTTAGTGTGATTATTGGTTCCTTAATTATCGGGGCTGCCATTGTCACAGCCAGCGCCCAATCTCGGCAATTAACTATTATTAGTACCGTATTATTTGCTACAGCTAGTTTAATCGGTTTATGGTTAGTTGTCGGTATCCTGCGATCGGGTAGATTGCGCTAGAAATTATCGCCATTAAATTAAGATTTGTTGTTGTAAAAATTTCGCCCACCGACTAGCCAATTCAACTTCAGTAAAGGGAATTTTTTCAGGAGATCGCTCCTTAAAAATAAATTCTAGGAAAGGGGAACCCTGCGGGGGAAGAGCATCTAAATCCACCACTTGATTATTAACTAACAAACGGATTTCTTTGACCTCCTCTAGGGAAAAAGTTTGTAAATTGATCACTCCCTTACGAGTTGGCTTTCCCCAAGTGATAATTTTATCTTTTTGACCTAAAACAGAATATATATCATACTTAGCTCGATCGAAGTTTTCCGCCCATTGTCGATAGATTTCCACTTTTTGGTATTCATTCCAACCACTCCAAGCCAACCAGATAAACAGAATTAATAAAGGTGTCCACAATAACCCGCGTTCCATAAACTATCGCCCCAAAATCCTAGTCAATTAATCATATTTTAGGCTAAGTAGGGAGGCACAATTATTTGTAGGATGGGTTAGCGGTAGCGTAACCCATGCGGGCGTTGGGTTTCATGCTTCAACCCAACCTACGTTCATCTTATATTTAATTCCACTCACCCACTTAATTTGCAGCCAGGAATTATCAGCTATCAGCTTTTTCACCCTCTCCCCAACCCGCAACGGTCAAACCCTTTGCTAATTTTTGGCTTTTTACTTGCTATAATCGATCGTCGAATTTAAGTAGGAGACGGGAGAAAATGGCCGATTGGCAGGAAATAGAGGGGGGGATCACCGCCCCAAAAGGATTTAAATCCGCAGGGATGGCCGCAGGGCTAAAACCGTCCGGTTTGCCCGATTTAGCCCTAATTGTCTCGGAAACAGAAGCGATCGCCGCCGGAGTCTTTACCACCAGTCAAGTGCGGGCCGCTTGCGTCGATTATTGCCGTCAACGCCTACAAACTAAAGCCAGCGCCAGGGCGATTTTGTGTAATGCCGGCCAAGCAAACGCCGCCACGGGGGAAGCTGGATGGCAAGACGCTCTCGATAGTGCCGCCGCCTTGAGCCAAGTTTTAGGGATTCCCGCCGATGCAATTTTGCTGGCTTCTACGGGAGTCATCGGGCAACGGATTCGCATGGATGCGTTAACCGCCGCTTTACCGACCTTAGCAGGTTTATTGTCGGAAAATGGTGGCGAAAGCACGGCCCGGGCGATTATGACCACGGATCTAGTCCCCAAATCGATCGCCTTGCAAACCACTATTGATGGTCGTCCGGTCACAATTGGGGGAATTGCCAAGGGATCGGGGATGATTCACCCGAATATGGCGACAATGCTCTCCTTTATTACCTGTGATGCCGCAGTATCGACGGTTCTCTGGCAAAATATGTTAAGTCGGGCGGCTAATAAAAGTTTTAATCAGATCACGGTGGATGGGGACACCAGTACCAATGACAGTCTGATCGCCTTGGCTAACGGTCAATCGCGCACCACAGCGATCACAGAAATGGGCCGGGATGCCCAAAAGTTAGAGGCCATGTTAACGGAAGTTTGTCAATACCTGGCCAAAGCGATCGCCCGGGATGGGGAAGGAGCCACCTGTTTAATAGAAGTGCGGGTTTCGGGGGCGGCCGATGATCAGTCCGCTCGTCAGATTGCTCGCACCATTGCCGGTTCTTCCTTAGTAAAATCAGCGGTTTTCGGTCGAGATCCCAACTGGGGACGAATTGCGGCGGCCGCGGGCCGGGCCGGGATAGTCTTCCATCAAGAAGACCTGCAAATTAAGTTAGGCGACTTCGTGATGATGGAAAATGGTCAACCTCTGGCGTTCGATCGAGCTAGTGCCAGTAATTACCTGAAAGCGGCAGCAAGCGGGGCTTATTTACGAGAAGATACCGTTTTAATGTCTATCTGTATCGGTAACGGTTCGGGAACAGGTACGGCCTGGGGTTGCGATCTTAGTTACGATTACGTCAAAATTAACGCCGAGTACACTACTTAGGGTTTGCTGAAAAAGCTTTTCCTAGGGGCAGGGTGTGACCCCCCCCAACCCTAGGGCTGATTCATTCTCTAGTTTGATTCCTTGTTTGTCTGTCTTCAATCGCTTACGGGGCAAGCAAAGCAAGGCATTTTAAAAATTTTTCAGATATTTGTTCTGAGAAATTG
>NZ_JACJQV010000045.1 GCF_014696875.1 Microcystis wesenbergii FACHB-1317
TGCTCAATGTCTATTGGAATGTCACCCAATCGCATTTTCAGCACCGTTTTAATATAGTTACGAGCCTTTTCTAACGCGCCTATTTCCTTACCAATTTCCTTACCAATTTCCTTACCAATTTCCTTACCAATTTCCTTACCGCGTTCGATTCCTCGTAACTCCATATTACTTACTAAAGGCATGGTTCTTTCCTCCTCAAATTGTTTGATTTTACTCTCTAAACTTGACTGTAATTCAGGGGATAAAGTCATCATATTGTCGATGATTTCAAACAGTTTAATTATCTGTTCTCTCTCGAACTCCTTTTCATATAATCCCCTGATTAACTTCCATTTCCACTGTTCCCGTTCTGGCAGCTTCCCAGTAGTCGCTTTTGTTTTCAGGTGTGCCATGACGATTATAGCAAAAGGATTGCTACTTGTTTCCAATTAGTCACTGATAACTGATAACTGGTAACTGGTAACTGAATAGAGTTTGTCAGCGAAACGTTTTTTTGTTTTAGCGGAAGCGGTAATCCGTTTGAGTTCTTTTTCTAGGGATTCGGGAATTTTTGTCCAATCAATCAATTGGTGAACTTCAGGAAAAAAGAAGCATAAAAACGCTTCAAAATACTCGGTTAATGCTTCTTTCCAGGGTTCATCATAATTGGCGGTTGGTTGTTTCATTGGCGAGTCGCTACCAATTGGAAAGTTAGGCACTCATCTAAATCTATTATTCCCCATAAATATCAGAAATGCTACTTGTCGTCACAAAACTTCCCATTAGAGCAACCTACATCTACATCTTTGTTCTAACATTTATTGGTAAAACTATATAATGCCGTCAGATATTTGGGGTAGGAGTTAAAGGACCCGGGGAAGATATCTTTAACTAAAAAAGGAGTTGACATGATTTTTTCCTGAATAATAGGGTGAAAATTACAAAATTAAGCCCCTAAAGAAGGCACCATCCACACCGATTGAGTGCCGTCGAGGTCGGTATCCGGTCCAATTAGCGCCGGGTTGCGGTAGCCCGGCAGGACAGAGACGGCAAAAACCTCCTCCACGCCGCTATTGAACCAAAAAGTTGCCACCAGTTGACCGGTAGCTAGGTTGACAATAGCCAACCCGCACCGCAATTGATTACGCCGCTCATCCAGGGGTAAACCGCCAAAAACCGCCGTTTCCCGCACTTGGGACAACCCGACAAAGGCGTGACCTTCCCAACAGTCTAAACCCCGGGTAAAACCGGGCAATTCGGCGATGATTTCTGTGCTACCAGTTTGGGGATGCCAACGGTTCAAGGTTCCATAACCGGAATTGAGGAAATAGAGATTACCCTGGTAAAGGCGGGGAGAATGGGGCATCGCTAAACCCCGCAGAATCACCTCTCCCCTCGGCACATCAATCAAGCATCCCCCTTGGGCTTTATTCTCTCGCCAGAGGCTTTCCTCGTTGGTTTCCCCCAATGCCGTTACATAGGCGGGAGTGCCGCTATTTTCAGCCATAGCCAAGCCATTGAGGTGGCAGCGGTCTCCGGGGACTAACTCGGTAATAAAGGGCGGTTTCCACTGGGGGAGAAAACTCCAATTTCCTTCGATGGTTGCCAGACAGTTAAATAGGGTATTGACCACCCAAAGGCGATTACTGCCAAAAGCCAAATCATGACCCATAATCGGACCGGTGAGGTGAGAAGAACGAGCTAAAAAGGCGATATCCTGTTCCCCTTCCGGTTTAATCTGGGGGGCAATCTCTCGATTAGCGGGTAAATTCCAAATTGCCTGACGAGCGCCCACAGCAATTCCGGTAGCGGTTCGGGTTAAACCCATTGCTTGGTCAAAATGGGCGAAACTCACCCGTATTTGTCCTTGATAAGTGCCAATGCTGGCCACTCGTCCCGCTTGGTAGGTGGAAATCAACACTGAGAGGTCAAGCTGGTTGAGTAATTCCGGCAGATTGAGGCTGTACTCATAATTGACCGGCACTGCTTGGCGCTGAGATGGACTCGCTGCTGGCTCTTGGGTATCTGAAAACTGGTTAGTCTTGGGCGGCAAGCTGTCCATAGAGTTTTTTTTGCATGGATTAGAATCGATTGTGATAATTGATTATTGTCTATGGTTTGTTGACTAACCTTAATAAGGTTTGATCCCCCCTTGCCCCCCTTAATAAGGGGGGTGGTGATGGGTTTCAGTTGGTATTAATGGGGTTCATTATAGACAAATTAATCAATATTATTTATAAAGTTTTCTTAACTTTTTTTGTAGCAAATTTACTTGAACGGTGGTATTAAATACTTATAATTGAGTTTGTCTAAAACACTTTTGCAATTTCAGCTTGTGTATAAAGTTTTATGTATAGATTCAACATTTCTGGTCACTAAGCCACAGCAAATCCCGTATATTTGCGTATTTTAGGATAACGAAAACCCAGGACTATATCTTCTTTGGGAATACCTGCCTCCATCAAATCAGTAGCTATGCCTTCCTCCGTTTCATCACATTGAATCCAGACTTTATCGACAACCAAGCTAAGGTGAATTGGTGTTGCATGGAGATACTTATTACCACTCCAACCGAAATCTAAAACTAGATAATGTCCTCGTTCATCATCAAATATAACCTGAGAAGTGTAACCATCAGGTAAAGTAGCACGATAGTTAGCATGATTCTGGAGAACAGTCTTAATAATACCTTGATATTTTAATCGGGTATCCATTGCACGATTACCTCACTTTCATCATCAAAGACAATTAATTTCACAATCTGATTCTTTAGCAATACCTGCCCTAATTCTATACTAAAAACACTGTTAAAAGTTGGCTGAGATATGGCCAGATAAAGAACTCGCTCAACTTTCATCTCGTTAAGGATTTGACGATACAAGACGTACTGCCCCAAAGCTTGCTGTAAATCCTTTACGTCAGACTGTCCTACAAAGCTTTTCACTTCAACGACAATTTTCCGCAATTCTTTCTCCGCACTGATTAAGCGTTCTGCTCCCAAATCAGCGGATAAACGCTTCTTGCCAATTTGAAGTGGAAAAGGATCGTGAGTGATTGCCCACCCGTCCTTCTCTAAAGCAAGTTTTACAGTGTCGTGGTAAATATCTCTTGCAGACACAAAAATTCAGAGGATAAATACTCTAATCAGCAGTATAGCAAATTTTTCTGTTCTCAAGACCTCTTGTAAAAATCAAAAGACGAGTGCCTACAGCAATTCCGGTAGCAGTTCGGGATAATTGACCGGCACTGCTTGGCGCTGAGATGGACTCGCTGCTGGCTCTTGAGTATCTGAAAACTGGTTAGTCTTGGGCGGCAAGCTGTCCATAGAGTTTCTTGGGCATAGATTAGCATCGATTGTGATAATTGATTATTGTCTATGGTTTGTTGACTAACCTTAATAAGGTTTGATCCCCCCTTGCCCCCCTTAATAAGGGAGGTGCTGATGGGTTTCAGTTGGTATTAATGGGGTTCATTATAAACAAATTAATCAATATTATTTATAAAGTTTTCTTAACTTTTTTTGTATCAAATTTACTTGAACGGTGGTATTAAATACTTATAATTGAGTTTGTGTAAAAAGCTTTTGCAATTATGGAATTTTGGAATTGACGAGATCTGGCTAAGTAGGTAGGTGTTAAAAGTTGTCAGACACCCCCCTTATCAAGGGGGGGAGGGGGGATCGAACCCAAAATCTATCTTCAATTTAACTATAACTACTTACTTAATAATTTAACTTAAGCTTATTCTTTTGGATATAAACTTGATTCTAGAAAAACTATTGGTAATCAGAAAATGCTGACTTCATCGCCTCCCAATCTCTCGCAACTTGCCCTTTTATTTCTCAAAATCGGCATTATCGGTTTTGGTGGTCCGGCTGCCCATATCGCTTTAATGGAGGAAGAAGTGGTTAAGCGTCGCGGTTGGATGACTAAGGAGCGATTTCTCGATTTGGTGGGGGCCACTAATCTGATTCCTGGTCCTAATTCCACGGAAATGGCCATTCATATCGGTTATATTTTTGGTGGTTTAGCGGGTTTAATAATCACGGGGGTTTGTTTTATCACTCCTGCGGTGTTAATTACGGGTTTTCTAGCTTGGATTTATACTACCTACGGGACTTTACCCGATGTGGCCCCGATTTTTGCGGGGATTAAACCGGTGGTAATTGCGGTGATTTTTCAGGCACTCTGGCGCTTAGGTAAAAAGGCACTGAAAACCCGTCAATTATTCTTCATCGGATTGGGAGTTATCGGATTATTAATCTTAGGTTTAAATGAAATTATCGCTTTACTGTTAGGGGGAATTATCGGGATGTTTATCCTAAAAAAATTCGCTACTTTTCCCCTGATTGTGGCAGGAATAGGCGGTGCGACGGCGGTTGCTACTCCTAGCAACATCCCACCGACATTAACAGGATTAGGGCTATTTTTCCTCAAGGTGGGTAGTGTTTTATTTGGTAGTGGTTATGTGTTAGTTGCCTTTTTGGAAGGGGATTTAGTGCAGGGGAGAGGATGGTTAACCCAGCAACAATTATTAGATGCTATTGCTGTGGGTCAATTTACCCCCGGTCCGGTGTTATCCACAGCCACTTTTATCGGTTATCAAATATTAGGAGTATCGGGGGCAATTGTGGCGACTCTAGCGATTTTTTTTCCTTCTTTTATCTTTGTTTTATTACTTAATCCTCTTATTCCTAAGCTGAGAGAATCGGTTTGGGCGGGTGCTTTTTTAGACGCAATTAATGCTAGTGCCGTGGCTTTAATGGTAGCGGTAATTTTTAATTTAGCTCTAGCTACTTGGTTACAACCCTACGGGAATTTACCTTTTAATTTATTGGCTATCATTCTATCTCTTATTTCTGCTATTCTTTTACTACGTTTTCAGGTTAATTCTACTTGGTTAATTCTTGCTGGTGCGCTTATTGGTTTGCTCTTAAAACAATTAGGTTAGGGGGAAATAAGTCAATGGTTCTAATTAAATAGATTTTGCCTTTAATCCCCTCTTGATCCCTAGGGTTGATTCAAGGTAGGGTTGATTCAAGGTAGGGTTGATTCAAGGTAGGGTTGATTCAAGGTAGGGTTGATTCAAGGTAGGGTTGATTCATGAATCAACCCTACCCTTGATACCCGCTTAATAAGGGGGGTGCTGATTCGTTAAACTGAGCTTTTCTACCCAGTTATAAATCTGATCGCGATTTAGTCGATAGCTGAGGGGATGAGCGATTAATCGAGCGCTACTATCAAATAATTTGTCAATTTCTACTAAACCATTTTCCCTTAAAGTTCGACCAGTGGAAACTAGGTCAACTATTGCTTCTGACATCCCCGTAATCGGGCCTAATTCTACGGAACCATAGAGAGGTATAATCTCGACGGGAATATCTAAACGACGAAAATAATCCTTAGCACAATTGACAAATTTTGAGGCAACTTTACCGTGATGGGGAATGTCTAGAGGACTTTGATAGGGACTATCAGCAGGGACAGCTACCGACATCCGACAATAACCAAATTTTAGGTCAATTAAATTAGCTACATCGGGAGATTTTTCCAATAAAATATCATAACCGGCGATGCCTAATTGTGCCTGACCGTATTCTACATAAACGGGTACATCTGTGGCTCTTACTAATAACGCTTTCGCTTGGTTAGTGGGGTCGGTAATCTGTAATTGGCGATTTTTTGAGTCAAGAAAGGCACTAAAATCTAAGCCAATCTTTTGAAATATTTGGATACTTTCGTTTAGTAAAGCACCCTTCGGTAAGGCAATTGTTAGCATAGAGGGAATTATGAATTGGGGTGTGGGGTTTTTCAGTGAACAGTAAACAGTAATCAGTAATCAGTGAACTGAAAATTCGCCTCTGATAACTGAGATGGCAGTCAGTTCTCTAATGACCACATCAGCTAATTGTAAATCTTGATGGTTTTCCGGTTGCCAACTAATTGCGATCGCTGCTGCTGATTTTGCCTGTTTAGCCATTTCCCAATCGGCCCTAGTATCCCCCACCATCAGGGTTTTGTCCACGGCAGTCCCCAAAGCTTGACAGGTTTCTTGCAATAATAGGGGATCAGGTTTACTTAAACCTCGATCGCAGCCCCAGGCAATTTTAACATAATTTAATAGGCCATTTTCCTTGACAAATTGCTCAACTCGTGCTGTGGTATCGGAGGAAAGAATCGCCAATTGTAAACCGGCCGCGTGCAGATAACGAATTACTTCTAAACATTGGGGATAGAGGGGATTTAAGCGGGGGGGAACCTTTTCATCGGCCGCTTGGAAGGCCGCTTTTGCGATCGCCATTGCCGTTAACCAATCCCGACCGGTGGAAGCAATACAACCGGCAGCGGCGATATGATTATCTCTGCGGCTGCCCACTGCCATTAAACCAGCAGGATTGAGACTATTTGCCCCAATACCGAAAGTTTTAGTTAATAAAGACTCTAAACCAGGGATTTGTGATTCAATGGCTTGTATCCGGGCTATAGCTCGATCGTACCAGAAAGCTCGCGAATCCTCTAGCGTACCGTCCTTATCAAAAACAATCCCTTGAATATCTCTAAATTCTCGATTACCACAGCGAATTATCGGCAAATAAACCCCCTTATTTTTATTGAATGTCAGTCATCATTTTAGCTGTCAGGAGGCAGGATTAAGGAGACAGGAGACAGGATTCAGGAGACAGGAGACAGGAGACAGGAGACAGGAGACAGGAGATTATTTTTTATGTATTCTCCCCACTACCCCACACCCCACACCCCACTACCCCACTACCCCACTACCCTACAACCCTACACCCCACACCCCACTACCCCACACCCCACAACCCCACACCCCACTTTCCTATACCTTTTAAACAGGATTTAGTATTACTCCTCAAAGGCAGCTTTTTGCTGACGGACTAAATCGACACCTCGGGAAGTTCCCAGACGGGTGGCCCCGGCCTGGATAAGAGCGAGTGCTTGTTCTAGGGTGCGAATTCCGCCGGATGCTTTAATTCCTACCCGGCCTTTGCTAATTTCCTTAAGAAACTTGACATCGCTAACCGTTGCTCCTCCAAACCAGCCGGTACTGGTTTTTAGATAACTCACTCCTGCATCCATGCAAATCTCCGCCGCTAAACGTTTCTCGGTGTCCGTCAGTTGCGAGGTTTCCAGAATCGCTTTTACCGTCTGGCCGGTTTCCTGACAAATACTAGCAATTTCTTGAAATAATTGCTCAGATTTCCCATCTTTTAGCCAACCGAGATTAATAACCACATCTAACTCCTTAGCACCATTATCTACAGCTTCTAAAGCCTCATAACGTTTAACTGCGGAGGTAGTGGCCCCTGCGGGAAAACCAATCACGGTAGAAACTAAAGTTTTTTTGCCGTGGAGTAACTGCACAGCTTGCTTAACGGCAGCGGGATAAACGCAGACGGTGGGAAAACGATATTGTTCGGCCTGTTGACAGTAAGCCTCTAATTGTTCACGGGTGGCGGTGGGGATGAGGAGAGAATGGTCGATATATTGTGCTAAATCTAGATCAGAATCGGTGATAGCCATTATCTAAGCCTCAATATAGTCAATCGATCGCTATTTTCTCATTTTATGGAAATCGCACAATAAAGTCATGTCTCGCTAACCGAGAAATTCCGAGACTAGCAAAAATCCATTAACCTAGGAAGAAACCGTCACAAGTGAAGACTAGGAGAAAATCGACCTATGTTAGAAGCGTATCATCAGCACGTTGCCGACCGAGCGAAATTAGGTATCCCTCCCCTTCCCCTCAATGCTCAACAAACGGCGGAATTATGCGAAATACTCAAAAATCCGTCCGAAGAACTCAAGGGAGAATTGCTGACCCTGCTGCGTGACCGTGTTCCCCCCGGAGTTGATGAAGCGGCCTACGTTAAAGCGGGATTTTTAACAGGAATTGCCAAAGGTGAAATAAAATCTAACGTTATCTCCCCCCAGGGTGCGGTTAGCTTACTGGGAACCATGGTCGGCGGTTATAACGTTCATTCTCTGATTGAACTGCTGAAATCCAGAGATATTAATATCGCCGCTGCTGCTGCCAGCGCTTTAAGTAAAACCCTGCTGGTATTCGACGCATTTAACGAGGTTTTGGAATTATCCGACACCAATCCCTATGCTAAACAGGTTATCGATGCTTGGGCCAATGGTGCTTGGTTTATCGCTAAACCGAAACTTGCTAAAGAAATTACCGTCACCGTTTTCAAAGTACCCGGAGAAACCAATACAGATGACCTATCTCCCGCTCCCCATGCCACCACCCGGCCCGATATTCCCCTCCATGCCTTGGTAATGTTAGAAACCCGTCAACCCGGGTCCTTAGAAACCATTGCCGAATTGAAAAAATTAGGTCATCCGGTCGCCTATGTGGGGGATGTGGTTGGGACTGGTTCCAGCCGAAAATCGGCGATTAACTCGGTTCTCTGGCATATTGGCGATGATATTCCCTTTGTGCCTAATAAACGTGCTGGTGGCTATATTTTAGGCAGTAAAATCGCCCCTATCTTCTTTAATACTGCTGAGGATTCCGGCGCTTTGCCGATTGAATGCGATGTTAGCCAAATGAACACGGGGGATGTGATTAAAATCTATCCCTACGAAGGCAAAATCACCAACGAAGCGGGCGCAACTATTAGCACTTTTAGCCTCAAACCTGAGACAATTCTGGATGAAGTGCGCGCCGGCGGTCGTATTCCCCTCTTAATCGGTCGCAGTCTCACCGATAAAACCCGTCACGCCTTGGGACTTGAGGCTAGTACCCTATTTACTCGTCCAACTATGCCTAGTGACACGGGTAAAGGTTACACCCTAGCGCAAAAAATGGTCGGCAAAGCGTGCGGTTTACCCGGGGTGCGGCCGGGTACTTCCTGTGACCCGATTATGACTACGGTAGGGTCTCAGGATACCACCGGTCCGATGACCAGGGACGAGTTAAAAGAGTTAGCCTGTTTAGGTTTTAGCGCCGATTTAGTCATGCAGAGTTTCTGTCACACGGCAGCCTATCCCAAACCGGTTGATATTCAAACTCATCACCAATTACCGGACTTTTTCTCTACCCGGGGTGGGGTGGCTTTACGTCCGGGAGATGGCATTATTCACTCCTGGTTAAATCGGATGTTATTGCCGGATACGGTGGGGACTGGCGGCGATTCTCATACTCGTTTTCCCCTGGGAATTTCCTTTCCTGCGGGGTCGGGTTTAGTGGCATTTGCCGCCGCTTTGGGAGTAATGCCTTTGGATATGCCGGAATCGGTTTTAGTGCGTTTTACGGGGGAATTACAACCCGGTGTAACTCTGCGCGATATTGTTAATGCTATTCCCTACGTTGCCATCCAAGAAGGCAAATTAACCGTGGAAAAACAGAACAAAAAAAATGTTTTTAACGGTCGCATTATGGAGATGGAAGGGCTGCCGGATTTGAAATTAGAACAGGCTTTTGAGTTAACCGATGCCACGGCGGAACGTTCCTGTGCTGGTTGTACGATTAAGTTAAGTACCGAGACAGTGGCGGAATATTTACGCTCTAATGTGGCCCTGTTAAAAAATATGGCGGCCCGGGGTTATAGTGATGCCAAAACTATCCTACGTCGGGTAGCAAAAATGGAACAATGGTTAGCTAATCCCGTCCTGATGGAGGCGGATAAGGATGCCGAATATGCGGATATTATCACCGTCAACTTAAACGAGATTAAAGAACCAATTGTTGCTGCACCCAATGACCCCGATAATATCAAGTTAATGTCGGAATGCGCCGGGGATACAATTGATGAGGTGTTCATCGGTTCTTGTATGACTAATATTGGTCATTATCGCGCCGCCGCTAAGATATTAGAAGGAGCAGGAGTTGCTAAGGCTAAACTGTGGATTTGTCCCCCCACCCGCATGGATGAAAAACAATTGCGCGAGGAGGGAATGTATGGCATTTTTGCCGCTTCTGGGGCCCGTACTGAGATGCCTGGATGTTCCCTTTGTATGGGTAATCAAGCGCGGGTTGAAGACAGAGCGACGGTATTTTCTACCTCGACTCGTAACTTCAATAATCGCATGGGAAAAGATGCGCGAGTCTATCTCGGTTCCGCCGAATTAGCGGCGGTTTGTGCGCTGCTGGGACGCATTCCCACCGTCGAGGAATACCTGGCAATTGTCACCGAGAAAATTAATCCTTTTGCTGGCGATTTATACCGCTATTTGAACTTTAATGAAATCGCCGGTTTTGAGGATGAAGGCCGGGTAATTCCCCTAGAAGATTTACCTAAGATTGAGGATATCTTAGGGATTCCTTCTGGTGTTTTGAGTTAGTATGAAGTTGAGGGTGAGCTATGAAAAGCTCACCTTTTGTTCAGAAAATAAAGAGGTAAAATTTATGGGGATGCCCTGTGAAGTGAATAGTATTTTAAAGTTAAAACCATCTCAAGGTTATCCAGAAAGTTTGGAATTATCTAAACAGTATCAAGGGAGCAAAGAAGATTATAGAATTATTCCTGTTGATGTTCCCATTCCTTTGGTAAATGAACATTGGGTCGCCTACGCAGATGTTATCATTGAAAAATTAGTTTGGGAAAATCGTCAAACAACAGTTTTATTTAGAATTGATAGGATTTATCCAGTCCCTTTTATTGTCAAAGAAACTTGAAATTAGATGAAGGATCAACAACGAATAATTATTGCAAGAATTATTAAGTATGAATTTGATTATTTTCTCAGAAAATTCAAGCCTTGGGAAAAACTCATATTTTTGTTATACTTAATAGTAGCAATTGTGACAGGTTTAGGGGATGCAAGTTCATTTTTTACAGGAGAGAATAGTCCTATACCTAGGGAATGGAAATTATTAAAAAGTCCTCAAATAGTTACGATTATATCTATTATTATCTTAGGAATTCCTGTTCTACTCTCTCAAACACAGACTGGACAAGATACTGTTGAACTTTTAGAAACAATTCGCTTAAACATTGTGCCAGCAATCAGTAGTTCTTTAGAAGAATTATCTGTTAATATAAAACAAAAATTTAATCTAAAAGGCAATATCAGAGTATCCTTGTGGATACCAGTGAGACAAAAGTTATTTACTTGGAATCTCCAAATGGTATGTAAAACTAGCAATGTATCTGATAGGGAACTAGAGGCACTTTTTGAATTAGATGAAGGGGTAATTGGTTACACATACCTGAAGACTAAAAGAAAGTATGCGTTGGAGTTTATTGATATTTCTAATTCCCAGCAATTACCGTCTTCTTATGTCCCTCTCCAAAGAGACAATGAACTATTAATTAATCCTCATATAAAAATTGTGTTAGCTGTAGCTGCACTGCAAAAAAGTTCTATTCTGGGACTATTAGCTGTTGATACCGATGATAGTGCAGATTTAAGCTCAATGAATGATAGAAATCTGCATAGTAGTATTTTAGACTGGATGACACAATACAATAACGTTGTTAAATTACTCTGGAGAATGAAGAATAATGTCTAGGGTATTGACTAGGTTAAGCAATTGACTCATGATAACAGTAGGGTTAAGACCTAAACCACAGAGGAAACTATTATGTCTGAGTCACTAAAACAACAGAGACAAGCACCTAGTTTAAAGTTAATTGAAATATTAGAAGATGGTAGTGCCAAAACTTTTATCTACGAAGATCCCGAAAAAAAGAGCAAATCCAGCTTTATTGCTCGAATAAAGGCTAAAATACAACAAAAATTCCGACCATCAGCTAATTAGTTCTTATGTATTTGCCAGATCATTTGTACACAAGGGGGTTATCTACCCCCTGATTTGTTTTTATAGTCATGACCGATTAGTTTGATACATTCTAGATACATGAAGCTCTTATACTGTCTAGTATTAATATTCTCAATCTTAATTGAAATCGCTGGTTTTGAGGATGAAGGCCGGGTAATTCCCCTAGAAGATTTACCTAAGATTGAGGATATCTTAGGGATTCCTTCCGGTGTTTTGAGTTAGTTGACCGGTTATGGGTCATTTCGATCGAGGCGAAAGATTTCTTTTGATTTCGATCAAGATGACCCCTCTAACGATCGAATTTTCGACAATTATAGGATTTTTTTCGATATACGGAATGACAACTCGATAAAATAAAAATATGAAATTCGAGTGGGATCGACAAAAGAACCGAGCGAATATCATCAAGCACGATCTAGACTTCGCGGACGCGCAGCGGATATTTGAACATCCCATTCGAGTTTCCCTTGACGAACGAGAAAATTATGGCGAAGATCGATTGATAGGAATCGGTACGCTCGATGGCCGAGTGGTAGTTGTCGTTTTTACAGAACCGAGTAGAGATACAATTCGTATTATTTCACTTCGTAAAGCTTTACCCTATGAACGAAAACGATATGAACAATACCTCCGAGACGAATTGGGAGAAAGTTGACGCTCTTACGGAAGAGGAAATCGACACATCCGATATTCCGCCCTTAACCGAGGAGTTTTTTAGTAAATCGCGGTGGTGGAAACCTGTAGAGAAAGTAAATGTTCTTGTTCAAGTAGATCCCGAAACCCTAGCTTGGTTTCAATCACAGGGCGAGGATTGTGAACAAAAAATGTCCGCCGCTTTACGGATTTATGCGGAGGCTCACAAAGTATAGTCAAGTTTAGTTCGGGTACAAGCCACACAATAAAAAAGTTCGCTATCATTTTGAGCGGGATGAAAAGCCACACAATCTCATTTACCAATAAATCGCCTTAAATGAAATGATAAAAGTGAGTACGAAAAATTATGATTATAGATGTACCGACTGGAGATGATTTTAAATCCGCTGGCATTGATTTTTTAAATCTGGCTTGGGATACGCTGATAAGTTTATCTACAAAACTTAAGGATGCGGAATATTTTTATAATGTGTATTATAGCGATGAGAATGAAGAAGTAATCGATCAATTGTCATCTGAGCAATATTGGAAACAAGCACAACGTCCATTGAGTACAGCCCTTTCCCTTATTCAACAAGGAACCGAATTTCGGTTCTTCGGTTTGTCTTATGCAATGGACGGGGTTATAAGGGATGAAACCCTTATAGAAACAGACATTACTGCGATTTTTGTCAATTGTTTGCGATCTGGAGCGAACTAATCAATTAAATCTCTTGCCAGATAAGGATTTAGTCGATTTATGCCACCCTATCGAACCATACCAAGTAACGAAGAACCATTGTAATAAATATCTTGTATGTATTAATTTCTTTATTTTTTTAATCGGACAAGAAATTTATGAAAAGTTTTTCGCTCAAGCTGCCATACAAATAATCTTGCAAAAGTATCAAATTTTATTGTTAATTGTTGACACTAATCAGGAGGAATAGTTCAATGGATAAACTAAATTATTATCAAAGCATAATCAAGAAAATTCTCACAGAATATGCAGAAATTTCCTCACAAGTACCCGATCAAGACATAGAAAAAATATTGATTTTTGACCATAATAGAAGCCAATATCTTTGGTTTAATATTGGCTGGAAAAATGGCAAACGAATTAAAGCAATTTCCGTTTATCTTCGTCTAAAAAATGACAAAATTTATATTGAAGAAGATTGGACAGAAGCAGGTATCGCCACGGAATTAATGCGCTTAGGAATTCCCAGCAGTGAGATAGTTTTAGCTTTTCAACCTCCCGAAGTGCGTCAGTTTACCGAATTTGCGATCGCCTAAAAATTATTCTTTACTTTCTCGTCAGATGAGGAGTCGCTAAAATCGAGTATTTAAATATACTTGTTTCTAGGTCATTTCTGCCAGTTGATCCTTGACTCGCCGGTTCAAGAGTTAGATATTTTCTGAGCAAAAGTGCTACAATGTAATCTTAGGGGTCAAAATAATCAAGGAGAAGAGCATGGTCAGCAAAATTGATCGCCAAACATTTTTACAATCCTTAATCGTGCCACCGGGTAAAGAAATTTCTCTACACAAAGACTACGATCCCGGGTTTAAGCCAGACTACATTAGCAAAGAAGATGCCACTTTGCTGCTGCAACAGGGTATCGAAAAAATGGCCGAGTTTCAAGATAAACTCTATGCCCAGGATACCTATGCCCTGTTAATTAATCTACAAGCCATGGATGCGGCGGGTAAAGATGGTACGATCAGACACGTTATGTCGGGTTTAAATCCCCAAGGCTGTCAGGTATTTAGCTTTAAAGTTCCCTCGGCCGAAGAACTAGATCACGATTATCTCTGGCGATATTATAAAGCCTTACCGGAGCGGGGTCGTATCGGTATTTTTAATCGTTCTTACTACGAAGAATTATTAGTCGTGCGCGTCCATCAAAATTTATTGGAACGGCAAAAACTCCCCCCGGAAGACAGAACCAAGAAAGTTTGGCATCGACGTTTTGAGGAGATTAATAATTTTGAAAAATATCTGGTTAACAATGGGGTTATTGTCCTGAAATTCTTTCTCAATGTTTCTAAAGAAGAACAGAAAAAAAGATTTTTAGAAAGAATTGATCGCCCTGAAAAAAACTGGAAGTTTTCTGAAAATGATGTCAAAGAAAGAGCTTTTTGGGGTGATTACATGAAAGCCTACGAGGAGGTATTCAATCATACCAGTACCGAGTGGGCCCCCTGGTATATTATCCCGGCTGATCGCAAATGGTTTACCCGTTTAGCTGTGGGGGCGGTTATTTATCACACCCTCGAATCCCTTGGTTTAAAATATCCCACCGTTACCGAAGAACATCACCAAGCTTTACTGAAAGCCAAAGAAATCCTCGAAAACGAGCCAGATTAAAAATGGAAGAAAATCCCCAAAAAGCGATAATTGCCGGAAAATCGATCGTATAATCGATCTCGATTTTCAAGAATTCCCCCTATGAATTATCGCATCGATCGCCGCACCTATGCAGAAACCTACGGCCCCACCGTCGGAGATAAAGTTCGCCTCGCAGACACGGAATTATTTATCGAAGTCGAAAAAGATTTCACCAGCTACGGCGATGAGGTAAAATTCGGCGGCGGTAAAGTAATTCGCGATGGGATGGGCCAATCCCCCATTTCTAGGGAAGATGGGGCGGTAGATTTGGTGATTACTAATGCCTTAATTCTCGACTGGTGGGGCATCGTTAAAGCCGATGTGGGCATTAAAGACGGCAAAATTTATAAAATCGGTAAAGCGGGCAATCCCCACATTCAAGATAATGTTGATATTATTATCGGTCCTGCTACCGAGGCATTAGCTGGGGAAGGGATGATTTTGACAGCAGGGGGGATTGATGCCCATATTCATTTTATCTGTCCCCAACAAATTGAGACAGCGATCGCGTCGGGGATTACCACAATGATTGGTGGCGGGACCGGACCTGCGACGGGAACTAATGCCACCACCTGCACCCCGGGAGAATGGAACATCTATCGAATGCTAGAGGCCGCCGAAGCTTTCCCGATGAATTTGGGTTTTTTGGGTAAAGGCAATAGCAGTCAGCCGGAAGGACTAGCGGAACAGGTAAAAGCGGGGGTAATTGGCTTAAAACTCCATGAAGATTGGGGAACCACTCCGGCAGCCATTGATACCTGTTTAAGCGTGGCCGATAAGTACGATGTGCAGGTGGCGATTCATACCGATACTCTCAATGAGGCCGGTTTTGTCGAGGCCACTATCGCCGCTTTTAAAAATCGCGTCATTCACACCTATCACACGGAAGGGGCCGGCGGTGGTCATGCTCCCGATATTATCAGGGTTTGCGGGGAAATGAACGTTTTACCCTCCTCTACTAATCCCACCCGTCCCTATACGACGAATACCTTAGAGGAACACCTCGATATGTTGATGGTTTGTCATCATCTAGACCGGAGTATTCCCGAAGATGTGGCCTTTGCCGAATCCCGCATCCGCCGCGAAACTATTGCCGCCGAGGATATTCTCCACGATTTAGGGGCTTTTAGCATCATTTCCTCCGATTCTCAAGCGATGGGACGAGTGGGAGAAGTAATTATCCGCACTTGGCAAACTGCCCACAAAATGCGGGTACAACGAGGCAGACTGACCGGGGAAACGGGAGAGAATGATAATCTGCGGGCAAGACGATATATTGCTAAATATACGATTAATCCTGCTATTACCCATGGTGTCTCCGATTATGTCGGTTCCATCGAGGTGGGCAAATTAGCCGATTTGGTTCTCTGGAAACCGGCATTTTTTGGCGTAAAACCGGAAATTGTCCTGAAAGGCGGTTTAATCGCCTGGGCGCAAATGGGCGATGCTAATGCCAGTATTCCCACACCCCAACCGGTTTATATGCGTCCCATGTTTGCCTCTTTTGGTGGTGCGATCGCCAAAACTTCCTTGACATTTGTTTCTAAATATGCTATGAAAGCGGGCATTCCTGAGAAGTTAAAGCTGAAAAAAACCGCCGTAGCCGTGTCGAATACGCGCAATATCAGTAAGGCTAGTATGAAGCTTAATGACGCTTTACCGCGCATGGAAGTTAATCCCGAAACCTACGAGGTGCGTGCTGACGGGGAATTATTAATCTGTGAACCCGCCACGGTTTTACCTATGGCCCAGCGCTATTTCCTATTTTGAATTCAATTTCAGAAAACGGGTTTTTTCAAAAAATCCGTTTTCTTTTTGAATCACAGTTAAGGATTAGTAGGAAGGTTTGGTAAAAATAACTTAACTAATCCTGCCATTAGTGCAGCAACAATAGCAACAAAGATGATTCGATTAGTAAATTCCAAGTTATCTAGTCGTTTATTCACGCCTGTTAATTCTCCTTTAATATTTGCTAGGTCAACTCTTAAGTTATTCACTTCTTCAGATAGCTTGTCTATTTTGCTATTAAGTTGTTCAGATAATCTGTCTATTTTGCCATTAAGTTGTTCAGATGACTTGTCTATTTTGTCATTAACTTCTTTGAATTGTCCTACAATAAAGTCTTTTAATTCTTTGAGGTCGTTTTCTGTAAATGTTGCCATTGTGTGACTCTCCTAGTAATTGTTTGTGATACCAATAATCTTACCCCTAAGTTTAACTCCTAACCCTTAATCAGTCAAATTGCATCGAAGTTGCATCACCAGAAGGAATAAAACTTGCCCAATAAAAAGGATGTTTTTGCTTCTCACCCTTGAGCATTCCTAGTTGAATTTGTCGTAAAGCTTCACTGCGTCCTTCTCCTTTTTGTAAGCGTCCATAATAGGCGACCATTAAATCTTTAGTCGCGTCATCAGATACTTTCCAAAGGCTAATTAATTGGCTTTCACTACCTGCAATAACTAAAGCGCGACGCAGACCATAAATCCCTTCACCTACGCTTCTAGTTTGGCGATTTTTTGATGATAATTAATGCTTTATACTGTATATTAATTATCAAATTTAGCCAAGATTTTCAATCCTTCTTCTGGGTTGCCATTAGCTGCCATTTCCTTAAATCTAGTATAGGCATTAAATTCGGCTAAAGTGTTGGTGGAAAGATATTCAATCAGTTTATTGATACTGATTCCTTTTAGTTCATTCATAGAAAACTCCTGATTCTGGCGGTAATTTCCTGAAGAACTTCTAAGAGCGTTGGAGCAGCGGACGAGATTACATTTTCTTCACTGCTGTCATGTTTGTGATGGGGATAGGTTGGGAGGTTCAGCTTTTTATGATGTGGAGTATTATCATAACGGAAAATTAAGGTATTCATGGTATTCATATACTGATAAGCGTACATATTACGATTAATAATTGTTTCGATATTGACAAACTCTCGAATATGCAGAACTGAATTATCAATGAATTTAATTTCGGCTCGAATAAATCCTTCATAAGTATCGCGTTTTTCACAATCTAGCGTAAAAAATTTTATTACTGAACAGGTTGCGATAATTGTTTGAATCTGTTGAAAATAATCTTCAATTAACAAATTCAATTCCTCTGAGTCTTTCTGCTTTTTCCTGTAGGCATTGTAGCATTCGCAATTCGCCAATCCATTCGTCAAGTTCCAGGGTTTCCTGAAATTCGTCGTTTTCGTAGCGATGCAGAAATTCTGCTGTGGACAGTTGATATTTGTCCTCAAATTCTCGCAGTCGTTGTTCGGTACGCTGGATACCCGCTTCAGTGGAACGTAGGGCTTCAGCGATTGCGCCTTCGATTAGAGGTTTGAGGGAGCCGGAGTGATGAGAGATGAGTTTGAGTTCCTTCATAGTAGGAAGTCTTGGAGCTACTTTTGCATTATAGACAATTGCTAAGATATCCAGAGGGCGCAGGTTCCTTACGCCACTACACTAGACCTCTCCAATAATTGTCAAACTAAGGGCTGAAATCCTTTTGATCTATGGTCAATTTTTGGGTTCATTTTTTCTCTTTTCTCCTTCTCTCTCAGATTATACTTTTGACTTTTGACTTTATTTTCCCTTTTTAGCGTCGTTGGCGAGTTGGTTGGCGCGGCTGACGGGATCAAAACGGAGGCTAGGATTCCACTTTTGGGCGATTTTAAAGCCTTCAATTGCCTCATTGATTTTGCCTTCCCTAGCTAAGGCTTCGCTTTGTTCCATTAAAATACTCGCACTAGGCTGGGTGAGGTCAGCAGTTTGGCAGGTCGATAATTTAGCCAGCATTTGAGGATTGACAATCAAATAGTTTTTTAACCAATTACAGCCTCGAACCAACAGGCGATCGAGATTTTCCACAGGCCACACCCTCGCATGAGGAAAGTTGCTTGGTTAATTGGAGTATTTCTTCTAGAGTGACAGTATTTTTCATGATTTTTAGTTGGGTGATAGCAAATATTGCATTGTGTTTATGGATATGAACTAAACTCCATCGAAGTTGCATCACCAGAAGGAATAAAACTGGACCAATAAAAAGGATGTTTTTGCTTCTCACCCTTGAGCATTCCTAATTGAATTTGTCGTAAAGCTTCACTGCGTCCTTCTCCTTTTTGTAAGCGTCCATAATAAGCTACCATTAAATCTTTAGTCGCGTCATCAGATACTTTCCAAAGGCTAATTAATTGGCTTTCACTTCCCGCAATAACTAAAGCGCGGCGCAATCCATAAACTCCCTGACCGATTTTAATATCTCCTTTCCCCGTATCGCAAGCAGAAAGGACAACTAATTTGGTTCCGACTAAGTTTAAATTGGTAGTTTCTAAAGCAGTCAAAACCCCATCATCTCCTGCACTTTGACCGATTGTAACTCCTGCTAAAACTAACCCAGAACGCAATAAAGGATTCTCAATAACATTGCTTTCTGGTTTAAAAAAACCATGAGTAGCGATGTGGAGAATATTCGGTTTTTTAACTTGTTTGACGGCGTTTTCTGTGGCTTTATAACCAGTTAAAACAGTGGCTTGAGGTAAGAGATTTTTAATCGCTTTAGCTTCTTCCTCTGTACCCGGAAGACCATAAAAAGTAAACTCAGAAAGGTCGATGGAACGAGTGAGAGCGACTTTTTCCCCTGCTTTACCGTAGAAAGGATCAGCTACAATAAGCGGAGATTGTTGACTGGCAAATTTATCTTTAAGGCGCAATAAATCCCGTCCAGAAGTGAGATAGGTAATATGATAATTTTCCACTAAGTATTGATTATTTTCATCTACTAAAGCTTCAAAGGGAATTAAATTAAGTGCAGCATCAGGAGAAAGCAGAATCGTTTTAGTATTGCCTAATAATTGACGGATAGGCTGCATCAATATCTCATCAAGTTGACGCGCTGATTTTTGCAGTTGAGGGAGAGGAGTTTGTGCGTCTGCAAGATTGTCACGGAAGTAAATTAATTTGTCGTCAATCGGTTTAGCTTCCCCTAAATCCTTGGCTTTGATGTCACCATTGGGATAGAGAATATAAACAGCATAGCGAGGGATGCCAAAGCGTTGATTTTCAGGTGCTTTAGGATTAAAAGGTCGATAGCGGACTATTTCAACTAAAGCAGCATTAGCAGGGATTAACTTTTGAATACCTTCGAGGGTAATGGGTTGGGATAGGCTACGAAATTCGGCACTACGAACACCGATTTTACCCTCTATTTCTTTTGCTTTTTCGGTAACTTCTTCAAGTTGTTGACGGTAAACTTCTGGTGAGGGAAAATCATCATGCTTTTTAAAAGTTAGGTTAGATAGTTGAGTCCGAACTTCAATCAGTTGAGTTAATAATTGTTGACTTTCGAGGTCATCAGTACGTTGTCGGAGAATTTGTAAGCTATTGGTTGAAACATCTAAAATTCGTCCTTTACGTTCTAAGATAGTTTTTAGTGCCAGTTGAGTCGCTTGGGGATTATCGGGTGCAGATTGGAGGTTAAGGGAAATTACTCCATCAGTTGTTCCTGATACGGTTCGTATATAATCCTGTTTTTGCTTTTCATCCCCCATTTTTAGATTTTCTGAGAGGTTGTATTCTTCTACTGCAAGTCCTTGAGTGAGATAATTAATGGCTTGAGGAATGTCATCTTGAGACCAGTAAAGTCCAGCCAAATTGTTGAGGCTGGCTGCGGTTAGGGGATGGTTGTCTCCTAATTGTTTTTTGAAGATAGCTAATGCTTGTTTGAAGAAGGGTTCGGCTTCGCTGTATCTTGCTTGAACTGTGTAAAGTGCAGCCAAATTGTTGAGACTGATGGCGGTATCGGGATGGTTGTCTCCTAATTGTTGTTTCCTGATAGTTAAGGCTTGTTTGTAGAGGGGTTCGGCTTCGCTGTATCTTCCTTGAGAATCGTAAAGTGATGCCAAATTATCGAGACTGGTGGCGGTATCGGGATGGTTGTCTCCTAATTGTTTTTTGAAGATAGCTAAAGCTTCTTTGTGACGGGGTTCGGCTTCGCTGTATCTTGCTTGAACTCCATAAAGTAATGCCAAATTGTTGAGACTGATGGCGGTATCGGGATGGTTGTCTCCTAATTGTTGTTTCCTGATAGCTAAGGACCTGTTGTAGAGGAGTTCGGCTTCGCTATATCTTCCTTGAACTCTGTAAAGTGCAGCCAAATTATCGAGACTGGAAGCGGTTAGGGGATGGTTGTCTCCTAATTGTTGTTTAATGATAGCTAAGGCTTCTTTGTAGAGAGGTTCAGCTTCGCTATATCTTCCTTGAACTCTGTAAAGTTCTGCCAAATTGTTGAGACTGATAGCGGTATCAGAATGGTTGTCTCCTAATTGTTGTTTCCTGATAGCTAAGGCTTCTTTGTAGAGGGGTTCAGCTTCACTGTATCTTCCTTGAGACTTGTAAAGTCCTGCCAAATTGTTGAGAATGGTGGCTGTGGCGGGATGGTCGTCTCCTAATTGTTGTTTAATGATAGTCAAGGCTTGTTTGTAGAGGGGTTCGGCTTCGCTGTATTTTCCTTGAACTCCATAAAGTTCTGCCAAATTGTTGAGAATGGTGGCGGTGTCGGGATGGTTGTCTCCTAATTGTTGTTTAATGATAGCTAAGGCTTCTTTGTAGAGAGGTTCTGCTTCGCTATATCTTCCTTGAACTCTATAAAGTCCTGCTAAATTGTTGAGAATGGTGGCAGTTAGGAGATGGTTGTCTCCTAATTGTTGTTTGATGATAGTCAAGGTTTGTTTGTAGAGGCGTTCAGCTTCGCTATATCTTCCTTGAACTCTGTAAAGTTCTGCCAAATTGTTGAGACTTTGTGCAGTTAGGGGATGGTTGTCTCCTAATTGTTGTTTCCTGATAGCTAAGGCTTCTTTGTAGAGGGGTTCAGCTTCACTGTATCTTCCTTGAGACTTGTAAAGTCCTGCCAAATTGTTGAGACTGATGGCGGTGGCAGGATGGTTGTCTCCTAATTGTTGTTTAATGATAGTCAAGGCTTGTTTGTAGAGGGGTTCGGCCTCGCTGTATCTTCCTTGAACTCTGTAAAGTTCTGCCAAATTGTTGAGACTGATGGCGGTATCGGGATGGTTGTCTCCTAATTGTTGTTTGCTGATAGCTAAGGCTTCTTTGTAGAGAGGTTCGGCTTCGCTGTATCTTCCTTGAGAATAGTAAAGTAATGCCAAATTGTTGAGACTTTGTGCAGTTAGGGGATGGTTGTCTCCTAATTGTTGTTTGATGATAGCTAAAGCCTGTTCTGCTAGGGGAATCGCCTCGTTGTATTTCCCCTGCTGATACAATTGAATAACTTGCTGAGTTAGCTTCTCTGCTTCGGCTAATTTATCTTGCGGTGAAACCTGAGAAATCACCTGTCCCACCGTTGGGGTTAACATGACTCCCGATAATCCCATCATCCCGGTAATGACGACAACCGCTATCCCTGATTTGATTGATACTTTCATTGGTTTTTTATCCCTAGAGTTTATTGATAGGCAAAAACATTAACTTGAATAGATTTGTCGGGTTGAGCCTTGTGCTGTAGTAAAATTCTGATTTTTTCTGCCGTTTCACCACTAAAAACAACCTCACCACAATTGTAACATACTTGAGCAGGGATTTTTTCAACTAAGATTAGGCTGCCATCAATTCTAAAAGTTTCATCGACTAATTTTTCTTCGGCATCGTTTGCACCACATACATGACAGACAAACATAATTATCTCCTAATTAAATAATTCATCCATATTTTTTGACGTATTTGTGATAAGGAGAATTTGTTTTAAGTACCATAATTAGTATAAGGCCGTTTATAAGGTGGTTGCAGTCCCAAAACAATATCCTCCCTCTTAACACCCATTGAAATTAAATCCTCTGCTGGATTCAATTCCGTTAAATTTTGTTGTAGCCAAATCTTATTATCACGAATATCAAAATGAACAATCGAGCGGTAAACTCGTTTTAAACCTTCCCATCCTACATTCATCCACTGATAATGATCCCGTTCTACATCAAATATTAATTGTACTTCTACGTCTTCACTGGTAACATCTTCTGCTACATAGCGACTTAACAAATTTTGCACTGCTTGACGATATTTTATGAGTTTATCTTTATCCATTGTTTGATTACCTCCGTACAAAAGTAGTAGCCATTATCCATAATTTATAGTAATTTCAAATAAGTTGTAGGGGCGAAGCATTCGGATAAGAAATCTACGGTTTCAGCGATAGGTTATTGCCCGAATGCTTCGCCCCTACGGGAGTGCTATAACTTCCATCCTTACTCCCTCTTTAAAATTTCATTAATTGTTTTAGCCAATTCCTGAACCTGCGAAGTATCTCCTAACTGATTATAAGTCCCCTTCGCCTTGGTTAACCACTGTATCGCCTCATTCTTATTTCCCAAGATACGATAAGCTATTCCTAAACCCGCTTGTATCTCCGCTTGCACTGACAAATTCTGCGTATTTGTTGCCAGTTTTAACGCCTTTTCATAAGGTTTTTTTGCCAACTGAGGCAACCCTATCTTAAGGTAAGTATCCCCTAACAGTTGATAAACCGTAGCAACCTGACTATTTTGCTTCACCAATCCTTCTAATGGGACTTAAACAAATTTCAAGCCCAAATAAAGCCTAAACTGGCTTTGTAAGCGGCAAACACATCCCGATTCTCGGTCAGCCACTCAAAGAAACGGAAAGACATCGCTGTCCGAAAAGCTTCTAAAGCTTCCACAAAAGTGT
>NZ_JACJQV010000046.1 GCF_014696875.1 Microcystis wesenbergii FACHB-1317
CCTTCCACGGGATACCAGAGTAAATCACCGGCGACAAAAACATCGTCATTATTGGCAAATAACCAGTCTAAATTCGCTTTAATCGTCGTAATCCAGCGAAATTGTCTTGTATTGTCGGCCATCGGTTTACCGTCGCTATCGGGATAGACGATTGTGGTTTTCGGGCTGTCGTCGAGTTGTCTAACCATTGCTTAACCCTAGAATTTCGTCTTTGCTTTTTAATAGTATAACTTTACTATAAAAAATCGGAGCAAATCTTTAGGGTTTGCGGCAAAAAGTACGGGCGAAGCATTCGGGGAATAACCTATCGGTGAAACCGTAGATTTTCTATCCGAATGCTTCGCCCCTACAGGACGCGGGCCGATGAAGACGCAAGGTTTTGAAGCGCGATTCTCTCAAAATCTTGCACCTGTTTCGCTCGTAAAGCCACAAAACCCTTACCTTGCCTACATTTCACATTTATTCAGCCAGCCCTATTTAGGGACGGTGATGCTCCTAAATCCTGTTTAAAAAGTATCGGAGAGTGGGAATTAGTCAACCCTGCCCTAGGGCATTTTTTCTGGGCTTACTGTTGCGACTCTAGCTAGAGGACTTGATATTTATCTACTTTTATTCTACCGATAATTTTTTTTTAAATCTCCTCGGGATTAATGTTTAATTCTCGCAGTTTTGCCGCCAATCGTTCGGCCCGTTGTCGTTCCGCTTCGGCCCGTTGTCGTTCTTGGTTGTAACTGGTGAAAGGTTGACCATCGGGATAATACAAAACTAACTCTGGTTGGGCTAATTGAAAACGAATGCCCAAGCGAGGACTTACCCAATTATCGAGATTTTCTAGACTTTCGAGCCGATTTTCCCGACGAATACAGCCGCCCAAATCATTTTTATCGGGATTATAAATGTAGTATTCTTCCACACCATAACGGTCATAAAACAGCAGTTTTCTGGTCATTTCCGTTGGGGTATTGCCCGGAGAGAGAATTTCAAAAACCACCTGTGGGGGGATATTGTTCTCTTTCCACTGTTGATAGGAACCCCTTTCCCCTTTTGGTCTGCCAAAAGCTACCATCACATCAGGCGCTTGCCGAGTCTTATTATCTCCTTCCACGGGATACCAGAGTAAATCACCGGCGACAAAAACATCGTCATTATTGGCAAATAACCAGTCTAAATTCGCTTTAATCGTCGTAATCCAGCGAAATTGTCTTGTATTATCGGCCATCGGTTTACCATCGCTATCGGGATAGACGATTGTGGTTTTCGGGCTGTCGTCGAGTTGTCTAACCATTGCTTAACCCTAGAATTTCGTCTTTGCTTCCTTAATAGTATAACTTTACTACAAAAAATCGGAGCAAATATTTAGGATTGGCTGAAAAAGTTTTTCCTGGGGACAGGGTGTGACCAACTGTCTGCATCATAACCGATAGTGTCTGCCGCCGTTCCCTGTACACGCGCTTGTTAGGCATCGGATTGGCTAGAGTGTATAAACTGGTGAAAGTCTGGTGATTTAATGAACGATTGAAGGTCTTTTAGTCCCTCTATACATGAGGTTAACATCCACCCAAGCTCTTCAAGATGAGCTAATAATCGAGGGTTTTGTTCATCTAAAAGACTGATTAAGTTATAATAGTCTTCTATAGAGCTAGTATCGAGTAGCGCTAAATCTTGATGAATCAACTTGTTTCGTTCCGCCACAATGTCTGAGAGAGCCTGTTTCCGAGCATTTAAGAAATCTGAGTCACTATAGGTAACCTTAAATGACAAAGACATACCTAACTCAGAAGAGTCTAGTTGAGGTTCAGACTGACTATCATCCACCAGCACAGTGTTATGTAATTTCCGAACTAGGCGACCTAATGTGTCCAGACGAAATCTCTCATGATTGTCAACGAACTGGTTACGAGTTGATGTTGATAATCCCTCGATCTGAGTCACTGAAAGTAGATACTTTAAAGTACCTTCAATCTTTGAAAAATTAACTATATTTCTGCCTAGCTTTCTTAGTGCTTCAGTTCTAACTACTTCAATATCTATCGGTTTATCCATGATTAATGGTAAGGCGTTGACTATCTAAATTATCTATTTTCTCAAGTAATGGCAGCGATGGTTAATTGCCCTCACCCCTAACCCCTCTCCCAGAACAAACGGGAAGGGTCTTTTGATAGACCAGAGTTATGTCCCCAGAGTAAGGAGCTAGGGGCTGGAAAAGCTTAATATTTGAGATGAACCGATCGAGCCAGAATATCGTCTAGAATTAATTAACTCAACAAATCCTGACTGAATCTACCCTTAAGCAAACTTTTCTAAAAATGATGGCTGAATTACTGAGTCTAGTTCCTGCCAAGTCCCTCGAAACCGATGTAGTGTTAGGGGAAGCGTCGGCAGTATGTCCCCTTCCTCCAGTCACGGTTAGTAATGATACCCTACTTATTTCCCTAATTGATCGCCTACGACGTACTTTGGAAAATCACCGCGGCGAAAATCAAATTGTGGTGATGCAGGATTTCCCGGATCCCGATGCTCTTTCTAGTGCCTGGGCCTATCAAATTATCGCTGAACAGTACGATATTCACTGTGATATAGTCTATGCGGGTACTCTCTCCCATCAGGAAAATGTCGCTTTGGTAAAACTAACGGGTTTACCGGCTAAACGTTGGGGAGTCCATACCCTCAAGGATAGAGATCTTTCGGTTTATCAGGGTTGTGTTTTTGTCGATGGTCAGGGAACCAATAGTCAGTTAACCACTCTGGTTAAACAGGCAAAAATTCCCATTATTGCCGTGATTGATCATCATACTCGCCAAGGGGAGCTAGAGGCGGAATTTGTCGATATTCGTCCCCAAATCCGGGCAACAGCGACGATATTAACCCAATATATCCAAAAAGGGTTAATAAGTTTTAATACTAGCGATACCGTCCATGTTAAGTGTGCCACAGCTTTGATGCACGGATTGCGATCGGATACGAATAATTTAATGCAAGCGCAAGAATGTGAATTTATTGCTGCTGGTTATCTCAGTCGTTTCTACGATGCTCAATTATTAAACGCTGTCCTGCAATCGGCCAGATCCCGACGGGTGATGGATGTGATCGAACGGGCCCTAAAAAACCGTATTATTAAAAATAATTATTCGATCGCTGGGGTCGGTTATTTGCGTTATGATGACCGGGATGCGATTCCCCAAGCTGCCGATTTTTTGGTGACAGAGGAGAATGTTCACACGGCTTTAGTTTATGGTATCGTTCACGATGAAGATGAGGATATCGAGTTAGTCATCGGTTCTATGCGTACCAGCAAAATTACCCTAGATCCCGATGAATTTCTCAAGGAAGCTTTCGGACAGGATAACCAAGGTCGCTTTTTTGGTGGTGGTCGTTATATGGCCGGAGGTTTTGAAATTCCGATCGGTTTTCTCGGTGGTTTTAATAATAATGCCGAATATGCGAAACTCAAGTGGGAACTGTATGACACCCAAATTAAACAGAAACTTTCCCATCTAGTTAACCCCGATGAAAAGGTAATTCGCACCTAGGTATCACCGCTCAACTATTTATTATCATCGCCAAGACCGACCCTAAACTGATATGAGACTTTATTTTGTGCGTCATGGATTAGCAGGACAATCGGGGGATTATCTCAACGATAGGGAACGTCCTTTAACCGAGGAAGGTAGGGCCAAAACTGCTAAAGTTGCCCAAAGATTAGGACAGTTGGGGGTGAAATTTGACCTAATTTTGACTTCTCCCCTGGTGCGTGCCGTGCAAACCGCCGAAATTTTGCAAAAAGCGGGTTTAAGCCAGAAAATTGAGCAATTTAATCCCCTATCACCCAACGGCAATATTCAAGATTGGGTGCAGTGGTGGCAAAAGTCGGACTATCAGCGAGAGGAAAACGCGATCGCACTGGTGGGCCACGAACCGGATTTAGGTTATTGGACGGAAATGCTAGTTTGGGGCAAATTTCAAGGAAAATTATCGGTCAAAAAAGCGGGAATAATTGGTCTAGAGGTTCCCCATCAACAAAATCCCCTAGGCAAGTGTCAGTTATTTCTCTTAACTGCGCCAAAATGGTTATTGTAGCCCTAAAGCTTGCCTCGGTTATGGGTGAACTATCCTAGCCACGTCTGTTAAACTTTTGCTAGGAACGAATCGCAGGCCTTAGTTGGAATTTGTCAGCTAAGACGCATTGTAACCGCCTATCCTGAGATTAGCTCTTGCAAAAATCAAAAATCTCCCCTTAGGTGAGGAGTCTCCGAGTCAGTAGTCAGGAGAATTAAGAATGAGCATTAATCAATTAAATGCTCTATTTAGGTATTTTAGGCAATTTTATGCCTATTTTTCTCATTTTTGACTATCAAAAATTAATTATGCAAGAACTCTATAGTCTAAAATTAGAGGAAAAGGATAGGATGGGTTGAAACCCGTCGAGTCGCATTTCATCCATTGCTTAAAAAGACAATGGCTTTCATGCTCCCGTGTTATTTTGGTAAAAAAATCAACCGTGACCAAGACCCCATCGCTCGAGGAAACTCATTACAATCAGGCCAAAGCTAGTTTACAACAGGCATTAACCTGGTATGCCAGTTTTCGCCGCCATTGGAATTATCCCCCCGATCCCCAACTTCAGGCCGCCGTTAAACAGGATTTACAGTCCCTAAAATCGGCCTTGGCTAAACTGGATGAAACGGTGATTCGGGTGGCAGCCTTCGGGTTAGTCAGTCGCGGTAAATCCTCGGTGGTAAATGCTTTAGTCGGTCAAAAAGTCCTGGCAACCGGCCCGCTGCACGGGGTGACACGCTGGCCGCGATCGGTGCGTTGGACACCAGCCACGGGTAAAATTCAGATAGAATTAATCGATACCCCTGGATTGGATGAGATTGAGGGAGAAGCACGGGCGAATATGGCCAGAGAAGTCGCTAAAAGTGCCGATTTGATTTTATTTATCGTCGCGGGGGATATTACCCGCACCGAATACGAAGCCCTGGCGGAATTGCGCCAGGCCAAAAAACCGATTATTTTGGTGTTTAATAAGATTGATCTCTATCCGGAAGCCGATCGCCGTCAGATTTTTCAGCAGTTACAGCGATTAGGAACCAATCGGGACGAAAAAACGTTAGAAGATTTGTTAACTAGCGATGAGATAGTTATGGTAGCCGCCGAACCGCAACCGATTCCCGTCCGGGTGGAATACCCCGATGGGCGCGTGGTGACTGAGTGGGAAACCCCTCCCCCCGAAATTGAGGAGCTGCAAGATAAACTCTTAACGATTTTAAATCGGGAAGGGCGATCGCTGCTGGCCTTAAATGCTTTAGTGCAAGGGCAAGAAGCGGAGGAAAATATCGCTAGAAAAACCCTGGAACTGCGGGACAGTCAAGCGGAGGAAATTATCTGGCAATACGCGAAATATAAGGCTTTAGCGATTGCGGCCAATCCGATCGCTATTTTAGACCTCCTAGGGGCTTCAATCGTCGATTTGACTCTAGTTCGGGCTTTAGCTCGTTTGTACGGCTTGCCGATTACCAGTCACCAAGCTGGTCAACTCTGGCGGACTCTACTTTTGAGTAGTGCGGGGTTGCTGGTGGGGGAAATCCTCAGCACTGTGATTATCGGTTTGGGCAAAACGGCAGCGGCAGCGGCGAGTATTTTTGAAAATCCCACCTCTTTAACCCTCTACGGTAGCACCGCTCTCCTACAGGGGGCAATTGCTGCTTATGGAACCTATATCATCGGGAAAGCCGCTAAAATCTATCTAGAACGCGGTTGTAGTTGGGGGGCATCTGGACCGAGTACGGTGATTAATCAAATTCTCGCTCAAGTTCATCCGCAAACTATCTTATATCGTTTACGTCTAGAGCTAGAACAGTGATTTTAAGGTAAAAAGGAAAAAAGGCAACAGTGATCAATTAAATATTTCCTACTGACTACTGATGACCGACTCCTAATTTTAGAAACTTAATTTTTGACAACGACCACTAGCTAGAAATATTGAGAGAAAATCATGTCTGCTGCCCATAAGTCTTATATTCCTGTTCCCGTTTCTCGCCAAAAAAGCCAGGGGAGTCAACGCCGTCCCCAATCACCAGTAAATCAGTCGCCCCCAATGGTCAAACCGACGACTAAATCGGTGGCGAGAGTTCCCGTAGCCCCGACAGAAAAACAAGTGGCCTCGCGTCAATTACGTTCCCTTTGCCTCCTAGAAAGAATAGTGGCCGTGATTACTTTTTGTCTGTTGGGTTCGACTCTGGGAATATATGCTTGGACGGTATATATTCCCAAGGTTTGGGACAAAGAATTTGGTAAACTGGAAACACTGCAACGTCACGAGCGCCATCTTTTAGCCACCAATGAAACCCTTAAACATCAACTAGCTCAACAAGCAGAAAAACCCGAAACTGGATTAACTCATCCCCAACCCTTCCAAAATATCTTTTTACAGCGTAAATCTGCCCCGAACCTGAAACCGTCCCCCGCTTCTCAACCCCAATCTACCGTCAATTCTCAACCCAGAAGTGCCTATTAACAGTTATCAGTTATCAGTTATCAGTTATCAGTGGAAAGAACGTAGGTTGGGTTGAAGCATGAAACCCAACGCCTGCATGGGTTACGCTACCGCTAACCCATCCTACAAATAATTGTGCCTCCCTACTTAGAAGTTTCCTACTGTCTGATTACTGATTACTGATTACTGTTTACTGATCACTGATCACTGATTACTGATCACTGATTACTGTTTACTGATAACTGAAAGATACTGCTCATGACTGACACAAAAAGACCCAGATTTAGAGGTAAAGAAACTCGAGCGCCCTCCGGCAGGATCCGGGACAGAAAGTCCTATTTAACCGCCAAAAAACGGCAAAAACAGTTAAAAAATTTGCCTGTGAGTAACGGGCGATTGGTGGCGGTGTGGTTGGTTTTAGTCATGGGTATTTTGGGTTTAGCTTGGCGATTGTACCAATTGCAAATAGTACAGGCGCAGGAATTACAAAAAAGAGCCAGACAACAGCAAACTACAAGTATTAGACCCTATATTCCCCGGCGGGCGATCGTCGATAGTAATGGTAATGTTTTGGCGACCGATCGCTTAATTTATACTCTTTATGTACACCCAAAACTGTTTGCTATTCCCCCAGCAGAAGTGGCTGATAAATTAGCTCCTTTATTAAATATTCCCACTAATCAACTCATTCAAAAATTTAAAGAAAAAGAAACAGGAATTCGTTTAGCCAATCAATTAACTGAATCCGTGGCTAGGGGCTTAAAACAATTATCTCTTGACGGTGTAGAATTAGAGGAAAAATACGCTCGTTATTATCCCCAAGACGATGTGGCAGCCGACGTGATTGGCTATGTAGATAAAGAACATCGTGGCCAAGCAGGATTAGAACGAGGTTCCAGTCAGTTATTAGAAAGATCTCCTTTTTCTGTCAATACAAGACGCATGGGAGACGGGAGAATTTTACCTATTTTTGTTCCCCATGGTATCTTTCAATTTGATGAATTACAGTTAGAAGTAACCCTCGATTTAAAACTACAAAGAGCGGCGCGGACGGCCCTACGAGAACAGCTAAAGAAATTTAATGCTAAACGGGGAGCCGTCATCGTTATGGACTCCCTTGATGGTTCTCTTTTAGCCCTAGTTTGTGAGCCAACTTTTAACCCCAATGAATACTATAAAGCCAATGTGGCTCTATTTAAAAATTGGACCGTAGCCGATCAGTACGAACCGGGGTCAACTTTTAAACCAATTATTATCGCCCTGGCCATGAAAGCAGGGGCAATTAAAGCTAATACAGTAGTCAATGATCCGGGGGCAATTAAAGTCGGTCCCTGGACGATTAAAAATGCCTCTAAACAGGGTTATGGGGCGCTAGATATGGCCCGAGTCCTGCAAACCTCTAGTAACGTGGCCATGGTGCAAATTGCCCAAAAAATGGGGCGAGTTGATTTCTATAAAAGTTTATTAGGATTGGACATAAATCAAAGGGTTGGTGTAGATTTACCCGGGGAAGTGTCAGGATATCTCAAACCCGAACAACAATTTCTGGATAATGCCATTGAATCGGCCACCGCTTCCTTTGGTCAAGGTTTATCCCTGACTCCTTTAAAATTAGTACAATTGCACGGTGCGCTGGCCAATGGTGGCACCTTGGTAACTCCCCATGTGATCAAAGGATTAGCCGACGACCGCGGCCGTTTGCACTGGCAGCCCGATTATCCCAACAAAAAAGTCTTTTCTCCCACCGTAGCCCGGCAAGTGGTGGAAATGATGGAAACCGTCGTCAGCAAGGGGACGGGGGTAGCAGCCCAAATCCCCGGTTATCGCATCGGAGGTAAAACGGGAACCGCACAAAAAGCTAGTCCCACGGGTGGTTATCTACCTAACGCCAAAATTACCAGTTTTGTGGCGATTTTACCAATCGAATCGCCCCGTTATGTGGTTTTGGTGGTGGTGGATGAACCCAAGGGGGCCAATACTTTTGGCTCCACTGTTGCCGCTCCTGTGGCAAAAACGGTGATGAATACGCTCATTTCCCTCAAGGGTATCCCCCCCACCTCTAAGGTCGTTCCGGCGGCTTCTGCGACCAATAAACCCCCGCGGCACGATTAATTTAAGTCTTTTTGCAAGAGGTTTTATCTAACAAAGCACAGAGAAATATTATGGGACCGTCATTGCCATTTCGATCCATAGTTCTCTCAAATCTCGTATAACTCCTGTAACCATCTCAAAAAAATTGCCGATTGGGGATGGGATTGATTAAGTATTCTTTGTTTGACTGCATCGTGAAGTTGTTTCCCCGGCGGATCTTGCCAAGCTAAATAGGTATGAATATTAGCCTTATCTAGATGATAATCCCTATAGGTTGCCCCTTGTTGTTTTGCCTCTATCACCTTGTTTTGTGTATATTGCCAAAGATTATTATCGGGAACTAAATAGGCTAAAAAAGTCTCTAACATCCCTCTCGATTGATTATCTGGCATCATCCACACACCGAATTTTATCCCCGATTCTAGAGTTATAATTAATCCCGCTGCTGGTAAATTTTGAGGTAAGTTAGGTATATTTGGTAAACAGGCATTATATAAACTTTGCCAACGATTATCAGGTTCTTCGTCTGCATCCATAATAATTCCTAAATGAGTTAGTCCACTATCATTGATTTCGTTGTAAATATTATCCCTATCGAGTAAATTCTCAATACCATCAGCTGGTTTAATATAGATAATAGCTGTGTCTTTTTTCTCTCCCCAAGAGATGCCATGAGCTTCTGCTAATTCGGGAATAACTCTCATTTCTTCTCTTCCCTCTACCAATAGTTTTTTAGGATGTATTTTGGTCATTTTTAGCGAACCTCAATATCTCTTTCAGAAGCGAGGTAAATTTGTCTAGTATTGAAGGAAACTGCTTTTTCCTTCTCCTTATCTATCCTTTGAATAGTAATCTCGTTATCGGTAATTTTTTCTTCGGTAATTAATTCGGCTAAACTTTGCCAACAATCTCGGCTGTGAGTGGTGGCGAATACCTGAATATTGAGTTTTTTAGCGGTTTCCCAGACGACTTTCCACATATCAGTCATGACAGTAAAGTGCAATCCGCTATCAATTTCATCAACTAATAAAATTCCATTTTCAAGATTAACCATCGCTAAAACTAATCCTAACATTCGCCAAAATCCATCACCTAAACTGCCAATCGGAACTGGTTCTTCTGCTCCTTTAAGTTTAACCATAAATCCCCCACGTTCTCCCGATGTACTATTAAATACTGGAGGTTGAAATTCTTCGGTAGTCGCAATTTTTTCTATTTTAGGTTCAATGATTTTTAAAGCTTCGATAACTAGGTTATCTGTAGAGTTAAGCAGACTTTGACTGAAAAAAGATTTGTTTGTATTAACTGCTATAGATTGAGGAGGAATCCAAAATAATTCTAGTTTTTTAAAATCCTGAGACGGTTTGTTATCAGTTAAATTTATCTGTAAAATTTCCTCTTCAGGTGATAAAGAATAGACTTTTTGCTCATGCTCAAATTCAACCACTAAGCAAAAACTACCTATGGATTGTAAATTATTTTTATTGACTTTAGAGAGTAATTCTTTAGATGTAGATTGAATACTTAAAATCACCCGATTGGCTGGTTTATCTGGCTCATAAATCACTATTTTTTGATTATCCTTTAGTAAGTATTTATAGAATAAATTTTTTATCTGATAAGATTGCACTTTCGCACCGAGAAGATTAGCCGCATCTATTTCTCTATGAGAATACTCGCCCCGATGATTAAGAATTCTTTGTATTTCTCCTGTATTAAATTTAGAAACATAAATAAGAATCGCTTCTAAAATAGAAGTTTTACCGCTATTATTTTTACCTACTAAGAGATTAATTCGACCAAGATTGGCCATCTCAAAATTTTGAAAACCGCGAAAGCCTTCAATTTTTAGGGATTGTAACATGAGTAATTACCCCGGATTTTCCGTTATTAAATCTAGTTTATCTCAACCCCAGAAAACACCTCAATTAACGACAGAGCAGCACCATGGCGATACCGATACCTAAACTTAAACCGACCAGCACCTGAAAAGGAGTATGACCAATTAATTCCTTTAAACGTTCCTCGTTAAATTCCTTGCCCTCCTGGAACATTTCATCGATAATTTGATTGAGAATCCGGGCCTGTTTTCCTGCTGCCTGACGCACTCCGGCCGCATCATACATAACAATAATCGCAAAAAGCGCGGCAATCGCAAATTCGGGACTAGACCAACCCATCTGTAATCCTACCCCAGTAGCCAAGGCCCCCACCAGCGCCGAGTGAGCGCTAGGCATTCCCCCCGACGAGACTAGATAGCGCAGACTCACCTTACCATCACGGATTAACTCAATCAGCGCTTTTAGTCCCTGGGCAGTGAAACAAGCTAAAAGAGAGATTAGCAGTATTTGATTGTGTAACACCTGCTGGAAGTCCTGCATAATCTCACTCGTTTAATTTAATTTTTACGATTAACAATATACTCAGCGATGGCCCGTAAAGGTTCAGCGGCCTCATCGTAGCTACTCAATTCACCGATGGCACTGTCTATTAACTGTTGAGCTTGCTGGCGGGACCCTTCTATCCCCCAGAGACTGGGATAGGTGGCTTTTTGTGCCTGTAGATCCTTACCGGCGGTTTTACCTAATTCCTCCTTTGTCGCCGTGATATCGAGAACATCATCGATAATTTGGAAAGCCAAGCCAATATTTTGGGCATAGCGGGCTAATTTAGCTATATCTTCCCCTTTTGCCCCCGCTAAAACTGCCCCCGACACCACAGAAGTCTCCAACAGGGCCCCCGTTTTCTGAGTATGGATAAAACCGAGAGTTTCTGCCGAAATATCGGGTTTTCCTTCGGATTCCAAGTCTAAAACCTGACCTCCCACTAAACCCGCTGCCCCGACCGTGCGACCTAAACGGGCAATTACCTCTAAAATCTGTAGGGGAGGTACATTACGAGTCTGGGTAGCCACATACTCGAAAGCGTAGGCTAGGAGACCATCCCCAGCTAAAATAGCGATATCTTCGCCAAAAACCTTATGATTGGTTAATTTACCGCGTCGGTAATCATCGTTATCCATGGCGGGTAAATCGTCATGAATTAATGACATAGTGTGAATCATTTCTAGGGCGCAAGCGGTGGGTAAAGCCATCTCTAGGGAACCCCCCATCAATTCACAGGTAGCCAGACATAAAATCGGCCGCAGCCGTTTACCACCGGCGAGGAGAGAATAGCGCATCGCCTCGTAGATTTTGGCGGGATTGCCGATAACTAAAGAGCTATCTAAAGCTGACTCGACAATTAACCGCTTTTCCTCCAGATAGGAAGCCAGAGAAAAGCTCTCGTTTTTCCTCACTTCTACCCCTTGTTCGCCCCTAGTAACCATGTCTTTTTGTCTTGAACCGACTGCTTTTAAAACTATATCAGGAAACTCCACCTCGATCGGAATTAAACTGACCGCTCCCTTGTCCCCTAAGCTGTTGACTGTCTAAATTACGCCTTCAGACTGCATGGGAGTGCCAGAATTGACATTCTGAACACTTGTACTACATTTTCCCAGACGGAGAGGGTCTAATTTTCTTTTCTGATGCCTATTTTCTCTTTTAACCTGAAAAAATACCTCCCTCAGCAGCCCAGTCTAGGGATTAGCGAAAAACGGGCGATACAATTGAATTTCGCCGCAGTTATCATCGGAGATGCTAAAGTTTTGATGATTCGGTCAAACTTCCGTTTTCTTAGCTTGCAGTTGAGAAATTTCTCGATTAGCCTAGAAGTAGGATTATCCTAGGAATATATTGTATGCTGCCAGGGCAAATTTTAGGCGATCGATACCAAATTCAAAGTCAGTTAGGTAAACAAACCGGAAGACGCACTTTTCTCGCCCAAGATCTAAAAACGGGTACTACTGTTGTCGTCAAATTATTAATCTTCAGTCCCGATTTTGAATGGACAGATTTAAAACTCTTTGAACGGGAGGCCGAAACTCTTAAACATCTAGATTGTCGCTCGATTCCTGAATATATCGACTATTTTGAAGTTCGCACCGATACCTATCAAGGTTTTGCCCTTGTTCAGAGTTATATCGAGGCTAAATCTCTCAAGGAACAGATAGAAAATGGTCGCAAATTTAGTGAATCAGACCTGCAAGAATTAGCTAAATCTATCCTAGGTATTTTAATTTATCTCCATGGACTTAACCCGCCAATTATCCACCGGGATTTGAAACCTAGTAATATCTTATTAAAAGATCGATCGGGTCATAGTATCGGCAATGTTTATTTAATTGATTTTGGTTCTGTCCAGACTGTTGCTCAACAGGAACAGGCCACTTTAACTATCGTCGGAACCTACGGTTATATGCCCCCCGAACAATTCGGTGGTCGCACCGTTGCCGCTTCTGATTTATACAGTTTAGGAGCGACTTTAATCTATCTAGCTACAGGCATTCATCCCGCCGATTTACCCCAAAAAGATGGCAAGATTCAATTAAATAATTTAGCCAATTTAAGCCAGGCTTTTGTTCATTGGTTAGGGCAATTACTTGAACCTAGTCTCGAGAAAAGGTTTATTTCAGCACAAGCAGCAAATCAAGCTTTAAATACTCTCCACGAAATTCAATTAACTTCCTCGAACCTTGAAAAACCCGCAGGGAGTCGGGTACAGTTGCAAAAAAGCGAGGAGAAAATTAAAATATCTTTACCTCCCGAAGGTTTTACCCCTAAATTAATTTTTTTTGGAGCCTTTGCCATCGCTTGGAACGCTTTTTTATTATTATGGACAGGAGGAGCCGTTTCTACTCCTCTGTGGATGAGTTGGTTTTTTCTGCTCTTTTCCTTTTCCGTGCCTTTTTGGTTTGTAGGTTTAGGACTGCTTTACCAGATTATTTATTGTCTCAAAGGGGAGGAAATTATCACTATTGATAGTCAAGAAATTGTTGCCATTCAGCGAATTTGGGGTTTGACACTTCCGGGCAAAAAGAAAATGGCACGGGAACATATTAATAAACTGGTGAAAGCTGATAGTTATCATAGCAAAGATGGTGATGGCGATCGAGTTTATGTGCCGATGGCTTTAACTATTTGGGCGGGGACTAAAGAATATACTATTAGCAGTAAAACAAAAGAATATCTGAGTCAACCCGAAATTGAATGGTTAGCAGCGGAATTGAGTCAATGGTTAGGAATACCAATTACTAATAAGTAGCCGGTTGCAATCAGCTTTTTTCTCCCTTCTCCCCTCTCCCTTCTCCCTTCTCCGTTCTCCCCCACTGATTACTGATTACTGCTTACTGATAACTGAAAAATCTCCCCACTCCCCCACTGATTACTGATTACTGCTTACTGATAACTGAAAAATCTCCCCACTTCCCCACTGATTACTGTTTACTGCTTACTGATAACTGAAAAATCTCCCCTCTCCCCACTTCCCACCCCCTGATATGGACGAACTGTCTGTGAGCGGTGTAAAATTTTATGAAGAGTCTCGGCTTTTTTCTCCCTTTTCCTGAGAAATCCCCCAGAGCCAGTGACTAAGATCAAAATTGTGCATCCCATCGATAATTAAGTTTATGAGCGCCACTATTACCGTAGAAAAACGCAAATTAGAAAAACCCCCTTTAGAACTGCATTATCTCGGCGATCGAGTCCTGCGTCAACCGGCCAAGCGGATTGCTAAAGTCGATGACAGCATCCGCCAATTAGCCAGAGAAATGCTGCAAACTATGTATAGTTCCAATGGTATCGGTTTAGCGGCTCCGCAAGTGGCAGTCAATAAACAATTGATTGTCATCGATTGTGAACACGATAAACCCGAAAATCCGCCCCTAATTCTGATTAATCCCCAAATTATCGGTTATAGTCGGGAATTGTGCAAAGCGGAAGAGGGTTGTTTGAGTATTCCCGATGTGTTTTTAGATGTCATCCGTCCCCAAGCGATCGAAGTGAGTTATAAAGATGAACAGGGGAAACCGCGAAAACTGCAAGCTAACGGTTTACTAGCGCGGGTAATTCAACACGAAATGGACCATCTTAATGGTGTCATGTTCGTGGACAGAGTAGATAACGATTTGGCACTCAATGAAGAATTAAAAAAACACGGTTTTTCCGTGCAAGCGGTGAAACCGGTCGAGAAAGTGACAAAATAAAGGCATTAGTTAATTTAGGTGAGGAGTGAAAATGACCCCGAAAAGCGGCGTTTTATTGTTATTATCCTGTATTGCAGCGATCGCTGGTGTGGGTTGTGTCTTTGAAATTAGTTCGGGAGAACCGGATTTAGGCAATACCACCACTGGCCTAATTCTAGCGGCAAGTGTGCCACTAACAGCCCTATTTTTTTGGGCGGCGGTTAAAGACACGAGAGCCAATTACAAATAGAATAAATTCCCCTCGGTTATCTAAAAATTGGCATAATTTTCATGAGCAGAAGAGAGAAGTAAATTCTCTCTTTTGTTCGTTTTGATTACAGGGCAAATTGCCAGAAAAAGTTACTACTTTTGAGGATTTTATCATCTTTTATAGACCTCTTGCAAAAGTCTTAAGTCGATCCTTGTACAGCAACATTTTTGAAGATTATCAACTACTAATAAATAATTAACTGAAAGTCCCTCCCATTATTGTTTCTATCGTTTGTTTTCGGATTTATGCAAGAGGTCTTATGACAATCAATTATATGCCGACCGGTGAAAATCTGATTAGGTAAAGATTTCCCCCCTGTCTCCTCCTATTTCATCTATAATTCCGGCTACCAATCCTAGATGGTCTAGATTCTGAACTTCAATTTCTGTTGATTGAGTCATGGCACAACAACGCCCGCCGCGAGAGGGGTCAAACAATTCCTATTTTCTCCTAATTAGGGCTCTCAATACCCCCTTGCGGGTACCCAAAAAAGCCTCACTCTCTAAGTATTTTTACTCAAGCCTCTGGAGCGGGACAGCTTATGTGACAGTTGAGGGTGCGGAATGTGGGTTTCAAGCTTGGCTCGATTTGCACTGGTTTGGAGCGTTAGGCTAGGGTGAACCATTGGGATTTGTCCACCTCGACACTCGGAACGGTAAAGGATGGCGAAGCGGTGGCGAAAAAGGGCGAAGATGGAATTATTAGGGTTTAGGCGCTCGTTTTTTGTTTGGGGTATCTATGATAAGAAATTATTCAATCGATCGGGTGACATTCTAGGCTATGATTTCCCTGACTATAGTTATTTCTCTACATTAAGGAAAATCTACGATGACAACCTTTCCCATCGATTTGAGTGCCTATAAACCCATCAGTCTCGACCCCAGTAACCCCACCCTCACCGACGACCAAAGAAGCGCCCTAAAAGCCAATATCCAACTCTGTCGCGATGCTATCATCTTTTTTACTGCCACGGGTGCGGCCCGGGGTGTGGGTGGACACACCGGCGGCCCCTACGATACCGTCCCGGAAGTGGTGATTCTCGATGCTCTTTTCCGCAGTCAACCTAGTCAATTTGTACCAATCTTCTTCGATGAAGCGGGACACCGCGTCGGTACTCAATATCTCATGTCTGCGTTAGAAGGTTCTTTACCCGCAGAACAATTAATGCACTACCGCGAGGCCAATTCTAAACTTCCCGGACACCCGGAATTAGGATTAACCCCCGGCGTCAAATTTAGTTCTGGCCGTTTAGGACATATGTGGCCCTACGTTAACGGTGTCGCTTTAGCTAACCCCGGAAAAACCGTTTTTTGTTTAGGTTCCGATGGTTCTCAACAGGAAGGCAATGACGCGGAAGCTGCCCGTTTAGCCGTGGCTCAACACATCAATGTTAAGCTGATTATTGATGATAATGATGTGACGATTGCTGGTAATCCTTCCAAATATTTACCCGGTTATGATGTGGCTAAAACTCTCGCCGGTCATGGACTAAAAGTGTTAGTGGGAGATGGGGAAGATATCGATAGTTTGTATCGCAATATCTGTGAAGCAATTAATACTCCTGGCCCGATTGCGATTATTAATAAACGTCCCATGTGTCCCGGAATTGAAGGTTTAGAAGGTTCTAACCACGGTCATGATGTGATTTCTGTACCCTTGGCTTTAAAATATTTAGAGGCAAAAGGACACAGTGCCGCCGTGGAATATCTCAACAGTATTAAGAAGCCTTCTAATGACTATAAATTCCTCGGTTCTGGGGATAAATGGGGTTCTAACCGCAACGTTTTCGGTGAAGCAGTAGTCAGTCTTTTAGGCAAAATGAGCGAAGAAGAACGCAAAGCTAATGTATTAGTAGTAGATAGCGATTTAGAAGGTTCCTGCGGTCTGAAAATTATCCACGATAAACATCCCGAAGTGTTTATTCCTTCCGGTATTATGGAACGGGGCAATCTTTCGGCGGCTGCTGGTTTTGGGATGGAAAAAGGTAAACAGGGAATTTTCGCCACCTTTGCCGCTTTTCTAGAAATGTGTATTTCTGAAATCACCATGGCCCGTTTGAATTATTCTAATCTTTTATGTCATTTTTCCCATTCTGGTATCGATGACATGGCGGATAATACCTGTCACTTTGGTTTGAATAATTTCTTTGCCGATAATGGACTGGATGACGGTTACGAAACCCGTCTTTATTTTCCGGCCGATGCGGCACAAATGACCGCTTGTGTCGAGGCAACTTTCCATCAACCCGGTTTACGTTTTATCTTCTCGACTCGTTCTAAAACTCCCAATATTCTTGATACTAACGGTCATAATTTCTTTGGCGATGGTTACACCTTTGTCCCCGGAAAAGATGAAGTAATTCGGGAAGGCACCGCTGGTTATATAATCAGCTTTGGCGATGGTTTATACCGCGCTTTAGATGCAGTGGAACGTCTAAAACAAGAAGGGATCGACGTGGGTTTAATTAATAAACCGACTCTCAATGTAGTGGATAAAGAAATTATCGCTAAAGTTGGTAATTCTCCCTTTGTTTTAGTAGTAGAAGCATTTAACCGTCGCACGGGTTTAGGTAGCCGTTATGGTTCTTGGTTACTCGAACGCGGTTTAACTCCTAAATATGCCTATATCGGTACTCACCACGAAGGTTGTGGCGGTTTATGGGAACAATTCCCCCACCAAGGTATTGACCCAGTTGGTATCATTAGTAAAGTTAAATCTTTAATCGCTTAGAGAGTATTTTAGGGGGGAATTAATCAGTTATCAGTTATCAGTTATCAGTTATCAGTCATCAGTTATCAGTTATCAGTTATCAGTTATCAGTTATCAGTTATCAGTTATCAGTCATCAGTTATCAGTTATCAGTGAACAGTAATCAGTGAGTAGTAATCATACCAAATCCGTTGAGTAACGCACAGAAAACGGGTTTCTTTGAGAAACCCGTTTTCTACTCATGCAAAAGGCAAAACGGAGAATAAATAATCAGTTTTTAATAACTGGATTTAGTATCAGTCATCAGTGAGCAGTCATCAGTCATCAGTAATCAGTGAACATCTTTAATAATTAAGATTTTAGCTTGGTTGAGAGTTTGAACATTTGTACTAAAATTTCCCAGACGCAGTTTAAATCCCTGACAGCTTATAAACTTTAGCCGCTTAAATCGCACCATTGAGGGGAAATCCCCCTGAACTAGGTACGGTAAGCCCCTAGAAGCCAACAAACCGGTCAATCTAGAATAGTCTCAAGGGTATAAAAGTAATCTCTTATAGAAAATGCAGCCAACCAATCCACAACAATTTACAGAAAAAGCTTGGGAGGCAATCGTCAAAACGCCGGACATTGCCAAACAGAACAGCCAGCAACAAATCGAAAGCGAACATCTAATGAAAGCCCTTCTTGAACAGGAGGGATTAGCGGGCAGTGTCTTTAGTAAAGCTAATATTAGTCTAGCCCGTTTGCGGGATCGAACCGATGATTTTATCCGTCGTCAACCGAAAATCTCTAACCCCGGCGACTCGATTTATTTAGGTCGTAGTTTAGATAGCTTACTCGATCGAGCAGAAAATTATCGCCGAGAATTTGGAGATGACTTTATCTCGATCGAGCATTTGATTTTAGGTTACGCTAAAGATGATCGCTTCGGTAAAAATATTTTTCAAGAATTCGGACTTACCGAAAACAAACTCAAAGAAATTATTCAACAAGTCAGAGGTAGTCAAAAAGTGACCGATCAGAATCCAGAAGGCAAATATGAGGCCCTAGCAAAATACGGACGGGATCTCACCCAATTGGCACGGGAAGGTAAATTAGACCCCGTAATTGGACGGGATGACGAAATCCGTCGCACCATTCAGATCCTCTCGCGTCGGACTAAAAATAACCCAGTTTTAATCGGGGAACCGGGAGTAGGAAAAACAGCCATTGTCGAAGGATTAGCCCAGCGGATTATTAACCGTGATGTGCCAGAATCTCTGTTAGATCGGACTCTCATTTCTCTCGATTTAGGTGGCTTAATTGCGGGAGCAAAATATCGCGGAGAATTTGAGGAAAGATTAAAAGCTGTCCTCAAGGAAGTCACCGATTCCCAAGGCAATATCATCATGTTTATTGATGAAATTCATACCGTTGTCGGTGCGGGAGCCACTCAAGGGGCAATGGATGCGGGCAATTTATTAAAACCAATGTTAGCCCGGGGTGAATTGCGTTGTATCGGAGCCACTACCCTCGATGAATACCGCAAATATATCGAAAAAGATGCGGCGTTAGAAAGACGCTTCCAAGAGGTTTTAGTGGATGAACCAAATGTGGTCGATACTATTTCGATTCTTCGCGGTCTCAAAGAACGTTATGAGGTGCATCATGGGGTGAAAATTGCCGATAATGCTTTAGTGGCAGCGGCCCTGCTTTCTAATCGTTATATTAGTGATCGCTTTTTGCCCGATAAGGCCATTGATTTAGTTGATGAAGCGGCGGCCAAATTGAAGATGGAAATCACTTCTAAACCAGAAGAACTCGATGAAATTGATCGCAAAATTCTCCAGTTAGAAATGGAAAGACTTTCCCTACAACGGGAATACGATCCAGCTTCGCGAGAACGGTTAGAAAAGTTAGAAAAAGAACTGGCTAACCTCAAGGAAGAACAATCGGGATTAAATGCCCAATGGCAAGGGGAAAAAGAGATTATCGATCAAGTTCGTGGGGTTAAAGAAGCGATCGAACAAGTTAATCTGGAAATTCAACAGGCCGAACGAGATTATGATTATAATCGCGCCGCCGAATTAAAGTTCGGAAAATTAACCGATCTGCAGCGGCAAATGTCCGCCCTAGAAACTCAATTGGCCGACAAACAAACCACCGGTAAAAGTTTATTAAGGGAAGAAGTTCTCGAATCGGATATCGCCGAAATTATCTCGAAATGGACGGGAATTCCTCTCAATAAATTAATCGAATCGGAAAAAGAAAAACTCCTCAATCTGGAAGAGGAATTACACGAAAGTGTCATCGGTCAAGAGGAAGCAGTCACAGCCGTGGCCGAAGCGATTCAACGTTCCCGCGCCGGTTTATCGGACCCCCACCGTCCCACGGCCAGCTTTATTTTCCTCGGTCCGACGGGTGTTGGCAAGACAGAATTGGCGAAAGCTTTAGCGCGCAATCTCTTTGACACCGAAGAGGCTCTAGTTCGCATCGATATGTCGGAATACATGGAAAAACACAGCGTTTCCCGTCTCATGGGCGCGCCTCCGGGATACGTCGGCTACGATGAAGGAGGACAATTAACCGAGGCAATCCGGCGTCGTCCCTACTCTGTCATCCTCTTTGATGAGATTGAAAAAGCCCATCCCGACGTTTTTAACGTTATGTTACAAATCCTTGACGATGGGCGCTTAACCGACTCTCAAGGTCATCTGGTTGATTTTAAAAATACCATCATTATTATGACCAGTAATATCGGTTCTCAATACATTTTAGACGTGGCCGGTGATGAGTCTCGTTATGAGGAAATGCAGGCCCGGGTGATGGAAGCAATGCGGAATAGTTTCCGTCCCGAATTCCTCAATCGTATCGATGAAACGATCATTTTCCATAGTTTACAAAAAGCACAACTGCGCTCGATTGTCAAACTACAGACAGCCAATCTCAGCGATCGCTTGATGGAACAAAAATTAGCCCTGAAACTTGCCGATATTGCTCTCGATTATCTAGCAGAAATTGGTTACGATCCAGTGTACGGTGCGCGACCCTTAAAACGGGCAGTACAAAGATATGTGGAAACTCCGATCGCTAAGGCAATTCTGCGCGGCGAATTCAAAGGGGGAGACACGATTTTTGTCGATGTGGCCGATGAAAGATTGACCTTTAAACGGTTAGCTTCCCCGGTAGTAACTGCTTAATTAGGGTTTGCTGAATAAGTCCCCAGAGGTAATCTAGAAGCGACACAACTGGCAAAATGCTAGTTTCGTCGCTTAGTTTCTTAATTTTATCTGGTGATCTCGCGTAGCGAGCGCTTTGCGTTCGCCGAGGAAAGTGCAAGGGTTTTGAGTCCCTATTTCGATTTCTCAAAGTTTACTTCTGGCACTTTTTTTCTAAAAAAGTCCCAAAACCCTTTTCTAGTAAAGCTTCCACCGATATTCAGCGAGACCTAAGTAGGGTTTGCTGAATAATGGTAAAAACCTTACAGGAAAGGGCTTTTAGCTTGATTGAGAGCTTCCCAAATGCACTTAAATCTGCTAGAATCTCTTAAAACCCTTGCATCACCCTTGCATCA
>NZ_JACJQV010000047.1 GCF_014696875.1 Microcystis wesenbergii FACHB-1317
GCATGGGGGCATCGCGGCTGGGGTTGTCTCTTTCATCGCTGCTCTTTCAACGTAAAGTGCTTATTCTTTAACGATTATACTCTATTATACTCTTGTTGATCGTTTAAGTCCCACTAGTCAATTGCCATAGAAGTTCTCATCTAAGATTTGCTCTGGCAAGAAAGGACAAATTTGAGGATAATCATTTTCTGGGGGAATCCGAACACCAAATTGAGGGAGTTTCCCTTCCTTAATTGCTACTTGACGAGCATCTGGATAAGCTTCCTCGATAGCAGTTTCTAGATAGGATTTCAGGGAAGGCGTATTGCGTAAGTTTTTCTCAATTCGCTGGCGATGCTCAATAATAGAACAATACCAGCTATCTTTCATGGATGGCGGTGCGTCGTGCTGTACTTTTAATTTGAGCAAGTGAGCTAAAAGAATCATCAAATTACTTTCTAAAGTTCTTTTTTCCGATTTTCCCAACTCGGTTAACTCCTCAATTAAGTTATCAGTATCCAGCGCAGCAAATTCCCGCTTCTGTAAGTGATTAATTGTTGTTGCGAGCCACAATTGAAAATCTTGTTCGTAGAGAGTCTTGGACATAGCGATAAGTTTTTCGTTCGAGTCAATAACTGCACTGATAACTAAGCGGATACAATTCTCAAGGCGTTACTAATTTCTAGTTTCCCTTGTAGTTTACCAAAAAATCACCTAAAATGGAAACTAAGTAGGTAGGCGTTAAAAATTATCAGATGCCCCCCTTATTAAGGGGGGACTAAGGGGGGATCGGCACCCCCCTTATCAAGGGGGGCAGGGGGGATCGAACCTAAAATTTATCTTCAATTTAATTATAACCAGCTACTTATCTGTATCCCTTGCTGACTGCCTATGGCTCCCTACACCATTTTCTACTATCTTTGAGCAAACCCGCAAAAGATAAGGAATTAAAACCATGCCTTTAAGTTGGAATGAAATTAAAAATCGCGCCATCGCTTTTCAAAAAGAGTGGGAAGGAGAGACTTCAGAAAAAGCAGAATCTCAATCTTTTTGGAATGAGTTTTTTCATGTCTTTGGCATTTCACGGCGTAGGGTAGCCAGTTTTGAGCAACCGATAAAAAAAGCCGATAATAAACAGGGTTTTATTGATTTACTCTGGAAAGGAACGATTTTAGTTGAGCATAAATCGAAGGGGAAAGATTTAGAAAAAGCCACACAACAGGCTAAGGATTATTTTCCCAATTTAAAGGAACATGAGTTACCGCGTTATATTTTAGTCTCGGATTTTCAACGGTTTAAATTATATGATTTAGATTCGGGTAATCAATGGGAATTTGAATTAAGTAATTTTGTTGATAACGTTCATTTATTTGATTTTATTGCTGGTTACGAAAAGCGAGTTTATAAAGACGAAGATCCCGTCAATATTCAAGCCGCCGAGTTAATGGGAAAACTTCATGATTGCCTCAAAGAAATTGGTTATATGGGGCATGATTTGGAAGTTTATCTAGTGCGTTTATTATTTTGTTTATTTGCCGATGATACGGGTATTTTTAACAAGGGTATTTTCTGGGAATATATTGATCTACATACCAAAGAAGATGGCAGTGATTTGGCGATGCACATTGATGCTATTTTTCAGGTTTTGAATACACCAGAAGAAAAAAGATTAAAAAATCTCGATGAGAATTTAACTCAATTTCCCTACATAAATGGCAAGTTATTTGAGGAGTCATTACCGATGGCGGCTTTTGATAGCAAGATGCGAGTCATATTATTAGAAGCTTGTGCTTTTGATTGGGGAAAAATTTCTGGCTCTTCGTTACTCTTTATGCTAAATCAACAGACAAGATGCCAAGACAACATACTTCTAACCCAAAAATTCCGAAAGTTTCTCAAGCCATAGGCTCTCCGTTTTATTAGTTT
>NZ_JACJQV010000048.1 GCF_014696875.1 Microcystis wesenbergii FACHB-1317
AAACTAATAAAACGGAGAGCCTATGGCTTGAGAAACTTTCGGAATTTTTGGGTTAGAAGTATGTTGTCTTGGCATCTTGTCTGTTGATTTAGCATAAAGAGTAACGAAGAGCCTATAACACATTATCTTTTTTATAGACAAAACCTTTGAAAGCCTTGCACGGTAACACTTGAGGGACATAATCCCGGAAGTTTCTCTAGATAAGACTTTGAGCCATTTTTGCCAGAGAAAAAAGTGTATTTTTCCATACTATTATCATCATGGCATCCTATGACCTGAAGATTAATCGTTAGTATGCTACGCTAAAATCCGAAAGAATAACCGATTTTTAACTTTAATTGACTTTGATCATTGCTATTAGTAGAAATATCTCCCTCAATACCGAAATCGATCACACCTTGACGATTAATTTGCTGACGAATTCCCATTCCAGTGCGAATCAACGCCCCACCATTACTATTATCGCTGGTAATTACGCCCAATTCTGCCAAAAAACTGCGATCAAAACGTTTTGGATAACCAATCGGTCGCGAATAACCGAGAATTGCAGCGGGTAAAAAAGATCGATCGCCGTTATCGGGGTCAGTTTTTATGTTTAAATCGAGATTAAGATGCAAGCGATCGAATTGACCAACAGTTTTACTGGCAATTCCCCGCAGACGAAAATCTAATCCCCCGGCATTATTTCCCGTCGGTAATCCTAAATCGGTACGAATAGCAAAAGCGGGAACATTATCGTATTCACGATTGAAATTATAGAAAAAACCTACAGATAAATTTCCCACATCAAAACTTGTATCATCACTATTAACTCGTCCTCCCACTTGCGGATCGATGCCGATAAGAATATGACCATTGCGAATAATACCGTTGAGGTATTCAATATCAAATTCACCACCGAGATTACTGTTTTCAGGAAAAACTAGACTTCCTCCAAATTCTATCGATTGTTCTCCAAAACCGAGACTTTCAGCATCATCAAAAGAAAGGGGACGACCAGAATCAAGATTGTTATGATCGTTGGCAAAAACTGGATTAGTAAAACTGGCAACTAAACCCACAGCAATTAATAAAAATCTTCTCATTTTTTCAGTTCCTCTTGATCATTGCTGTGGTCAGGTTTTTTCTCCGTATTAGCAGGGGTTTCTGGGGAGTGATTTTCGTGGTTATGGTGTTGGTGATCTTCTTCCTCATGTCCCTGAGAATTATCTGGTTTTTTCTCAGAATTATCAGGATTTTCGTGATTATGACCCTCATGAGAAATATCTGCTGGCATTAATCCCATCCCCGGAATTCCTGACTGAAAACGATGATCATGTAGTCCTTGACCACCATAATTTTTTCCTGCTTCCATTTCCCGATGATTAGCAGCCATTACTAACCAAATAGCGCGGGTAATTTGTTCGTCTTTTTGTTGGGGAGTTAGCCAATCTGATGCCAGAATATCATTAACCATATCGTGCAACATATGCAGGTTATCAAAGGTGTTAGATATTTCGGGAAAACGTCGGGCAAACTTGGGACTAAGTCCGGCAAACATCGGCATAAAAGCTCGATCAGTGCGATATAATTCCTTAGTATGGTATTGTTTACCCACCTGTTTATAAGCCTGTTTTTGTTCCTCTAAAGTTTTCTCATAAAGCAAGTCATACATGGTTCCTTGTAGCCAATGGTAGCCCCAAAATAAGCCATTTACTTTCGGATATTTCTGCCGAAAAGCTTTAGAATAGGGCTGGGAATCCAGATAACCCATATTCATCGGTAATCCCGTAATCGCATAGGGAACTTTTGTCAAGTAAAATTGATATAATTTTTCAATTTCTGCTTCTTTTTCCTCGTTGGTTAATTTGCTGCTGGCTAAAACATCAACGGTTTGAGCATGGAAAATATGCGCCCACTCGAAAACCTGTTCTAAAACACCGTATTTTCTGCCAAAAGTTGGAGAAATATTCCCCTCGTCGGGCATAAATTTAGGCGGATTTTTTAAAACCCAATTAATTTTTTGGTATGTCTTAGTTTCTAAATCTTTCGCTTTTCCCGTTACGATATCTTCGTAGGCAAAGGCATGACCAACAGCGATCGCATTCAAGTCTAAAGCTAAATCTCTGACATTATAAATTGCATTGTTATAAACCCCTCTTTGGGGATAAATATGATTACGTTGCTTGTTATACATCCAAGCTGGTATATTGTCAGGAATTGCTTGTAAAGTCTGAGTTTGAGGTGACTGAGGATGTAGATGTTGAGCAATGACAGGAGTAGAAATCATTGCTAAAGTTGCCAATAAAATTAACTTTTTCATGATAGTTAAACCTTGAGATTAGGGCAAATAAATTGATCGTCTTTTACAGGTGTATCCGTCCATCCTTGCAGGGTTTCGGTTAATTGTTGACGCAATAAAAGCAATTGTTCCACTTGTCGATCGATCTCAGCAATATGTTTAATTAATTTTTCCTGAATATCTCCACAGGGTAACTCACCATGGTCATGAATTACTAAACATTCGCGGATCTCTTGCAGACTTAAACCCAAAGATTGCAATCTCTTGACAAATAGCAAGCGATGGACAGTATCGGGAGTAAATAGGCGAAATTGTCCCTCTGTCCTCTCAGGGGACTGAATTAGTCCTAATTCCTCATAATAACGGATTGTTTTAATTGAAACACCACTTTCTAGGGAAAGTTGACCGATTTTGAGCATTATTTTTGCTCCTTAATCATATCGTTTCTCCATGATAAAATCTCCCCTTGACTGGAGAATCAAGGGGGGAGAAGAAATATTTTTTTTTAACTGACTTTACACTCAACCCCAAAACCCACCAAGAGAACTTTTTCTAAGGGTTCCCCCTGCTGGGGACGTTGATAGTTAATAATTTTGCGAATTCGCAGGTCTGGATTGATTAAAGTAATTGAATCCACGGAAACACTGCGAGTGTAATTGGTGGTCATTAATAACTCTCTGGTGGTGGAATCAAAGCGAAAAGCGGAGATAATTGGTCTTGCTTCTTCGTAGGCGCGATCACGAAGATAATCCCCTTCTAAATAACCGTTATTTTCTGCTTTAACCACAAATAAAAGATTAAGATTCTGTCGCACTTCTTCCCCTTTTTCCGAGATGGTATAGAAACCTAAATTAAACCCGGGGATACTTTCTAAATCCGCAATATCAGGATAGTTATTATCTGTCAGAACTTTCTGTTTAATCTCCCTAGTCAGGGGTTGAATGAGGAATTCAGTACGGGAACGTTCCACTTCTTGATCGGCTAGATAATGATAGGTTCTTTCCGTTTGCCAACTACCGACACAATAGGCAAAAAATTGCTGAAAAACTTCGGTATTCATAGACTTCATTCTCCTCTTGTCAGTATTTTAATTTTGAGTTATTTTATCAGTAACTTGTTCCCGATTTTCAAAACCATAACAATCTCGAACCAGATAAAGTGGTCGGCCCTTTACTTCCTCATAAACCCTGCCAATATATTCGCCAATAATACCAAGAGTCAGTAATTGAATTCCTCCTAAAAATAAGATAGCAACCATCAGAGAAGCGTACCCGGGTACATCGATTCCTAAAATGATAGTCCTAAGCATTAAAAAACTAGCATAAACAAGACTAATAAGTGCAATGATAAATCCTACATAGGTCCAGACTTTCAGAGGTAAAAAACTAAAAGAGGTAATACCATCGATGGCAAAATTCCATAATTTCCAGTAATTCCATTTAGTTTGTCCTTAATATCGCGGTTCTCGATCGAATAAAATTGATGTCTGTTTATATCCCACCCAAGCAAATATTCCTTTCATAAATCTTTGACGTTCGGGCATCTTTTTAATTGATTCTACCACTCGGCGATCAATCAAGCGAAAATCTCCCGTATTAGGGGGAATAGGAACCCGACTTAATTTATTAATGACTTGATAGAAACCTTCTGCGGTGAAACGTTTCAACCAACTTTCGCCAATTCTAACCCGACGGGACGCATAAACCACATCATAACCCTGCTGCCATTTTTCGATCATTTCGGCAATTAATTCGGGGGGATCTTGTAAATCAGCATCAATAGGAATGACTGCCATTCCTTGACTGTAATCAATTCCTGCTGATATGGCAATATCTTTACCAAAATTCCGGGATAAATTAACCACTTTAATTTGTGGGTAACGTTGATGATATTCCAGGAGATTTTTGAGAGTATTGTCACGACTACCATCATTGACGCAAACGATCTCATAACTGGTATTTAGTGCCTCTAAAACCGCTAAAAGTCGCCTAAAGAGAGCATCGATGTTTTCTTCTTCGTTATAAAGAGGAACAACAACAGATATTTTCACGGGTATTTGATTTGATAGCATATTAATTTACAAAAAAATTAGAGAAATTTTCTAACAAATGTCAGCAATCAAAACTTGTTCGTACTTAGCTGCCGCTTGCTGCCAAGTATAATTATCTTCAATTAACCTGCGAGCATTTCTAGATAATTTTTCTCGCAACTCTGCCGATTCAAAAAGACTACTAACCGCCGTACAATATTCCTCAATACTATTAGCCCTTAAGGCTGCTAAAGGAACATTATTTCCTTCAACTGTTAATCCTTCTAAACCTCGATCGCTGGCTACCACTGGCACCCCCGCAGCCATAGATTCTAGGGTTTTAAACTTCATTCCAAAACCGGTTCTTAGGGGAATAACTGCCACACTTGCCTGATGAAGATAGGTGGTCATTGATGGTACTCGTCCCGTCACAATCACTCCTTTTAACTTAGTTAATTCTTGCACTTCTAGGGATGGATTAGCACCGACTAGAGTTAAAGTAGTATCGGGGTAAGTAATTTGAAGACGAGGTAAAATTTCCCTAGCTAAAAAACAGGCCGCATCGATATTAACCCAATAATCTAACCCACCGATAAATACTAAATTATGTCCAGAAGGATCCTCAGTACGATAGGGAAACAAATCCAAATCTACTGCATTAGGAATTAAATAAATCTCTCGATTGGGGGCAAATTCTTCCATTTGTTTTTGATCATCATCGGTGGTGACGACAATTTTTGAGAATTTCTGCACAGTTTTTTGTTCGTATCGACGCATGAGAGGAAGGTAGAGACGATCCCGTAATTCTTGACTAGAAACCCCAATTTCTAATTGACTTTTGCAGGTTTGATAGAGGGAACTATGCACATCAATTACTGTCCTAATTTGCTGTTGCCATTGGGGACGAATATAAATTTCATTAACGCTATGTTCACTGGTAATTACGGAGAATTTTTGACTCTTAACTGCCCTATCTATCCAGTTCTGCATCTCTTGAGAATAGCCAAAAAGTACATTGGGAGGGGTTCCCGTTTGCAGGAATTGAGCTAATCTTTGCAGTTTAGCAATTATTCCAGTTTTGGCATCTCGAGGACGGGGAAAAACTACCAATTCACTAACAAAGTTACCTAACTTTTCTACCTCCTCATCGCTGACATCAGCAGTACGCTGAACGATGAGAGTAATATCATGATTTTTGCTGAGATACTTGAGTAAATTAAAAGTTCTGCCCTGAGTTCCTCCTCTGGTTGGTGGATAGGGAAAGGCGGAACTAATCATTATGATATTCATAGCTATTTCTCTAAACGATTTTCTACCATCATGCGGACAATATCGGTCATTTTGTATTGTGCTTGCCAACCTAATTTTTCCTTAGCTTTGTTGGGATTGCCGCGACTAATGGCTAAATCTGTTGGTCTTAATAAACTTCGATCGGAAATTACATGATCTTGCCAATTTAAGCCCACAGTAGCAAAAGCTGTGGCGACAAAATCCTCCAGTTTTGAACTTTCTCCCGTGGCAATGACGTAATCATCGGGTTGCTCCTGTTGCAGCATTAAATACATCGCTTCAACGTACTCCGGCGCCCAACCCCAATCCCTTTGAATATCCATATTTCCTAGGTGCAAAGTTTCAGGACTTCCCTGGGTAATTCTAGCCACGGCAGCGATAATTTTTTGGGTAACAAAGCGATCGGGACGCAGGGGAGATTCATGATTGAAAAGTATGCCTGAACAGGCAAAAATTCCGTAGGCTTCTCGATAATTAGCCACTTCCCAAAAAGCCGCCGATTTGGCGACAGCGTAGGGACTGCGAGGACGAAAAGGGGTATTTTCATCGGCAGAATTATCGCCGATATCCCCGAAACATTCACTCGATCCGGCATTATATAATTTAATTTTTGCTCCAGTAAATCGAATTGCTTCTAAGAGATTTAAGGTTCCCGTGGCAATACTTTCTAAGGTTTCCACTGGCTGCTCGAAGGATAAACCCACAGAACTTTGTCCAGCCAAATTATAGACCTCATCGGGCTGAATTTTAATTAAGACCTGTAGGACACTGCGAAAGTCATTTAGTGCCATTGATTCTAGTTTTACCTGTTCCTTGATTCCCAAACGTTTCAGGTTGCTAAAAGAGGACATTTGGGCATCCCGGGAGGTGCCACAAACTGTATAGCCTGCTTTTAACAGTAATTGGGCTAGGTAGGCTCCATCCTGCCCCGATATGCCACAAATTAACGCTTTTTTACCCATTTATTTACAATAATTTACTTTTGAGGGTTTAACATCGCCTTGGCGGCTTCGCTTAAATAACCGATTTGTCCATAGGCATAGAGAAGATTCTCAAAGCTTTTAGCGGGATCATTGATAAATTTGACAGATTTAACCAATCCTCTCGCCAAGCGCTCACCTCCTCGCCTAAATTGAGCCAATCCCGTCCTTCCTGCCACTTCTTCCCGGTAGTGTTCGCTGATGCCTTGCCACCAACTACGACGCATAAACCATTGACGATTGATTCTTTCCGGGGCAACATTGTGTTCCACCAGTGCTGCGGGAAAATAGCCTACTTGCCATCCCTGGGCGAGTGCTAGTTCTGTAGTGTATAATTCCTCGTTAGAGAGAAGTTTTTTACCAATTCTTCCCAAATTAGGGTCAAAACCGCCAATCTTCTCCCAGAAATCCCGCCGAATTGAGTAATTAACCCCTCGCGGAGTTAAATCCGCTTGGCTGATATGTACCACATTGTCGCCCAAATCGAAAGCCCCTAAACCCGCTGCTAACTGATCGGATAACCAATTGGGTTGACTGTAGCCTTGCGGCCAAATTAAGGTGACTTTTCCCCCAGCTACTGCCAGTTTGTCGTTATTTTCGTAGGCATTTAACAGAATTTGCAACCATTGAGGACTAGCGATCGCATCGTCATCCAAATAGGCTAAAATCGGCGCTCTAGTTTCCTTCGCCCCGCGATTTCTGGCGGTAGATAGCCCTAAAATAGGTTCGTAAACGTATTTTAGCCGCCCATCTCCCAGACGCGACTGGGCCACTTGACGGGTTTTATCGGTAGATGCGTTATCAACCACTAAAATCTCACAATCTGGGCAGGTTTGCCCTAAAAGACTATCGATCGCTCCTTCTAGGTAGTGATCGCGGTTGTGGGTACAGATAATCCCTGCTATTTTAGGAGCCATGGCTATCAAGGTTACTCATTCAATACCCTAAAACTTAACATTCCTTTGGAAAAATGTAAAAATACTTGAGGAGACTCCGAGACTCCGAGACTCCGAGACTCCGAGACTCCGAGATTGCTTTTTACTTATAGAGTTTCTCGTAAAGATGAAGTATAACCTAATTTGGTATTGACGACAGACTCCCCAAAAGGAAAACTTCCTATCTCACCATGAAGCTAACTGCTATAACACTCTCCACTGATAACTGATAACTCTCCACTGATAACTCTCCACTGATAACTGATAACTGATAACTGATAACTGATAACTGATTACTGATTACTGAAAATATTATGCCGAAAGTAACTGTTTGTATTCCCACCTATAACCGCGCCGATTATCTCAGCTATTCGATTAATAGTGTCTTGCGGCAGACTTATGAAGATTTTGAGTTAATTGTTTGTGATGATGGTTCTTCCGATCATACCCCAGAAGTGGTGGCAGCATTTCAGGATTCGAGAATAATTTATCTGCGTCATCCCCAAAATCTTGGTAGAAGTTTAAATATGCGATCGGGTTTTACGGCTGCTCGGGGAGAATATTTTATTAAATTCGATGATGACGATGGACTAACTCCTGAATTTTTAGCGAAAACTGTCCCTATTTTAGATCAAGAAAAAAAGGTTGATTTTGTCTGTACCGATCACTGGATTATTGATAAATTTGGACAAAAAGTTGCCTCAGCAACCCAGGAAAATTCAGCAAAATGGGGCAAAGATAGATTACAACAAGGGATTATTCCAGATTTAGAAAGACAAACTTTTTCCTATCAAAGTTTACAGGTGGGTTCGACTCTTTTTCGTTATCAATCTTTAGTCGATGTGGATTATATGCGTCCTCAAGCGGATGGTTGTGAAGATTTTGATTTATTAGTGCGTTTAGCTTTAGCGGGAAAACAAGCTTATTTTCTGCCAGAATTATTAATGGAATATCGTTTCCATGGGGGTCAAACTAGCTTAAAACAAGCGGTTCACTTTTTGCAAGCAAAACTGTTTTGTACAGAAAGTTATCACTTTAATGATCTAAAATTAGAAGAAGAAAGAGTTAAAAAAACGGCTTTTTTACAGGAATCTTTGGGAATAAAATTAATTGAAAAGGGAGAAACCGAAGCTGGGCGAGTTTTAATAGAAAAAGCCTCGCAATTGTTAGGAAAATCCCGACGAGCTAGACTGGGTTTACTGCTTTCCTATTTACCTCTAAACTTGAGACAACTGGCTTTTCAAGGTTTCCGTCAACTACGCTCCAAAGATTACGCCGAACAGGTAAGAGCCGTCTAAACTATAATTTATAGCAGTTATCTTATCTGGTCAGTTAGGAAGTTTTCGTTTTGGTGAGTCAGTCGTCGATACCAAATTAGGTTACACTTCATCTTTGTGACCAACGCTACCAGTTTTTTAATTTAACTATCTATGGATACTATTCACGTTACAGGAATTCGTGCCTACGGTTACACAGGATATCTGGCCGAAGAACAGGTTTTAGGTCAATGGTTTGAGGTGAATTTATCCCTCGAAGTTGATATCAACATTGCTGGCAAAAGTGACGCAATTGAAGATACTCTAGATTATCGACAGGCGATCGAAATTGTCAAACACCAGATTGAAACCAGCAAATTTGCCCTAGTGGAAAAATTGGCCACAGTCATCGCTGAGGATATCCTACAACTCGATCGAGTGCGACAGGTAAGAGTACAATTATCGAAACCCGCCGCCCCAATTCCCCATTTCACCGGTAAAATCACCATCGATATTACTAGATCCCGTTGAGTTTACGGGTATTATCGACTAAACTTGCAGCAAAAGCGTCAAAACGTTGGCAAAGCTTCTCGTCAAGGATTTTTCCTTCTTCGTTGAAGACTTTCCACGCTTGTCCTAAGCTAATTTGTTCCGGAATTACCCAAGCGTGAACCCAACGGAGAATAATTCTTAAATCATTGAGGGCGTTACTATTGGATTGTCCGCCTAAAACACTGATTAATCCGGCAACCTTTCCCGATAACTCCTCAAAACTCATTAAATCTAGGGCATTCTTCATCACACCACTGACACTGCCATGATACTCTGGTGTCGCCAAAATTAATCCCGCTGCCGATTTAACCGTTTGCTGCATTTTGGCCACATCGGGATAGTCAGAATAGTCATCTCCCCCGTTACAGAAGGGTAAAGAGAGTTTTCTCAGGTCAATTATCTCCGTTTCTACTCCTAACGCCCCTACTCGACTGATAGCAACTTCTAACGCCATCGCACTATAGGATCCTGGGCGTAAACTGCCATTAATACCAACAATTTTGATCATAGAATTTATACGAACTCATAACGACTACATATAAGCTAACAAAAAAAAGAGACAATTGGGGCAAGCTTAGTTAAAAAAATATGTCGATGGGGCGGGGGGAGCGATCGATCTAAGTTTTAATAGGAGTAGAAAGAAAGATTTATTCCATTTCCCCTGATTGCCATGCCAGAATTTCTCGATTTTCTCAAACATAAATATGCCTATGTGGCTATTGGTGAATTTAAACCGGGGTGTTTTTCCGAGGCCCAAAAACTCTACGAAAAGGCCGTTTCCACCTATTCTACGGGATTCCAGGGGGCTTTTCTGTTGCAAAAACCCGGAACCGATGAAGGAATTGCCGTAATTATCTGGGATAAAATCGATGATATGGAGGCAAATAAAAGCGAAGACCACGAATTATTGCTGAAATCCATGGCTCCTCTGTTTGCAAAACCGCCTGTCACCGATTTTTACGAAGTATGTAGCGAGATAGAAGGTTCCCCCATTTAAGAATAATGTTTCTTTTCGGTGGCGATTAATTTGGCGGCTAAAACCCCGCCTAGAAAGCCAAATAAATGTCCTTGCCAAGAAATCCCCGGACGGGAAGGCAAAACGCCCCAAATTGTGCCACCGTAGAGTAAAAAAACTAGAATTGACAAGAGTATAGAAGGAATATTTCTCTGGAAATAGCCCCGCAGTAATAAAAAACCTAAATAGCCAAAAATCAAGATACTTGCTCCGATATGGATGGATCCGGGAGCAGCAAATAACCAGACTCCTAACCCCCCCACCAGCATAGTTAACCCAGTCACAATAAAAAAGTCACTGGTTTCCTGTAACATCACCAACCAACCGAGAATCAGGAAAGGAACCGTATTAGCAATAAGATGGGGAAAGTCCCCGTGTAGGAAAGGTGCGAACAGAATACCCCGCAATCCGATGACTTGATGGGGAATAATCCCGAAATAGTCTAAACTGCCCCGAAAAACAAATTGATCTAAAATCTCTAACAGCCAAAAAATCGCCACAAAGGTAGCGAGGATTATTGCTTGGGTTTTTATTTCTTGCCGTGATCCTTGACTCATAAGATTGATGGATGAGTTATTTTTTCCCATTATAGCCCCCCACATCAGTTATCAGTTATCAGTTATCAGTTATCAGTGATTCAGTTACCAGTGATTCAGTTACCAGTGATTCAGTTACCAGTTAAGTAGGTGCGTGGAATTAAATATAAGATGAACGTAGGTTGGGTTGAAGCATGAAACCCAACGCCCGATTATGTTACGCTACCGCTAACCCATCCTACAAATAATTGTGCCTCCCTAGTTATCAGGTGTGAGTTATCAGTTTACTGTTTACTGTTTGCTGCGGGACAAAGAGGGGCTAATTGACAGGAAAAACAAGCGGGATTTCTTGCTTTACAAACCGCCCGGCCGTGGTAAATAATACTAATAGAAAAAGTTTCCCAATCTGGTTGAGGTAGTAAAGCCATTAAATCCCGTTCAATTTTCACCGGATCGTTATTAGTAGTTAAACCCAAACGATTACTTAAGCGCTTAACGTGGGTATCTACTGTCACCCCTTCAATAATCCCGTAAGCGTGAGCGAGTACCACATTAGCCGTTTTTCTAGCTACCCCGGGTAAAGTTAATAATTCCGCCATTGTCTTGGGTACTTCTCCCTGAAAATCCTTGAGGATTTTTTGACAAGCACCCTGAATATTTTTAGCTTTATTACGATAGAATCCCGTGGAACGAATCAGGGTTTCTAACTCCTCTCGCTCGGCAAAAGCTAAGGATTTAGCATCGGGAAAACGAGCAAATAAAGCAGGAGTCACCTTATTTACCCGCTCATCAGTGCATTGTGCCGAGAGAATCACTGCCACCAATAACTGCACGGGAGTTTGATAATTTAAGCTACAGGTTGCCTCTGGATATAATCGCTTTAAGTTGCTTAAAATCTCTAGGGCGCGCAGTTGAAGCTTAGTTTTTTTTCGCGGGGCCATCACTGGAATAAATCCTGAAAAACTGCTAGGTTGGCCGTGTCGCGCACGATTAAGAAAACTCCTAATCCTAAGAGTAAAACTAGACCTGTTTGCATGATGTTATCTTGCAGTTTAGTCGGGAGAGGTTTACCTACCAAAGCCTCGATTAATAAAAATACCAACTGACCACCATCAAGAGCAGGTAAAGGCAGAATATTAATCACCGCTAAGTTAATACTTATTAGGGCGGCAAATTGAAAAAGATTACCCGCATCATTACGAGCGATTGCTGCTCCATATTCGACAATTTTAACCGGTCCTGCTACCTGTTGAACACTGTCTTTGAAGTTACTAACTAACTGCCCAAAACCTTGGACGGTTAATAGGGTTAATCGTTGAAATTCACCCGCACCTAAGCTAAAAGCTTGCCCAAAATTATCGGCCTTTAGGCGAGTTTCTTCACCGTTAGGAGCCAATCTAACTCCAATTTTACCCTGACCATCACTTCCCAATTCAGGAGTAACAATTAAATCGAGAGTTTCTGTGGGGCGTTTGATGGTTAATTTTAGGGGTTGATCGGGGGAAGATTGAATAATGTCACGGAAGTCAATAATGGCATTTTGAGAAGCACCAAGGGGCTGATCATTGATAGCGAGAACGATATCCCCCGCTTCCATTCCCGCTTGTTTAGCGACGGAATTTTCAGCCGTAAAAACCTCTGGAATCATCACCCCTTCTTGATAGTTAATTTGGGGAAAACCCACGGTAGCCACTTGGGTAACAAGCAAAAAATAGGCAAAAATTAAATTAGCAATTACTCCCGCACTAATGACGATAGCTCGATCGAAAACAGGACGATTGCGTAATAAATCAGGATCGTTATTGGGAATTTGACTATCGGGATCGTCATCAGGAAAACCAACGTAACCCCCTAAAGGAATGGCCCGGAGGGCGTATTCTGTTTCTTTACCTTGATATTTAGCTAAAGCTGGACCAAAACCGATGGAAAAGCGATTAACATGGATAGATTGCCAACGAGCAGCGGCAAAATGACCTAATTCGTGAACGACAATTAATAGGGCAAGTACACCGATCGCTATTAAAACTGACATGATGATCAAAATATAATGATTTAGCTTTTGTTTATTGTAAGCGATCCTCCCAAGCAGATTGCCAAAAATCTTTAGTTATCGCTAATTTTTCGATCATTTATGCTAAAAGTGATCTTAACTGCCTAATCTGACCCAACGGAGAGCGATCGATGCCTTTGAGTGAGCGCGCCCAGCAATTAATCCCAAAAGCGAGAATCATCAGTTTCGCTGATTGGCCCTATCAGCAAGCAGCGATCGCTATTTGGCAACAAGCGGATGATCAAACTCGCTATCTCAGTGATAGGGATTTAGATACTATCAGTACCATTAGGGGCAATGATTTCGGGTTTAGAAGCCTTAAAAAAATACAGTTTAGAGTATTTTAGCGACTCAGAAAAAACCGCAATTGCTCCCTATTTCGATCACTTAATTATGGTTATGAAAAAGTTTTCAAACTGCGGCATTTAATCCGTGTTAAAATAGTGAGGCCAACAGTTGAAAATGCCACTCACCGAGGTTAAAACCCCGTTGAAACTCTCAAATCATCGGCGCAAGTAAACCTCTTGGGACCACCAAAAACCTCGAGCGACTAGGGGGTCGAGGCAGTTTATAAAAGTAAGGGAGATTCAACCTCTTGCATAATTGATTTTTGAGGGTTCAAAAACGGCACAAATAAGGATTAAATTGCCTAAAATCTGTAAATAGACCATTTAATTGATTATTATTCATTCTTAATTCTCCTGGCTACTGACTACTGGCTACTGACTCCTAACCCTAACAACAATTTTTGATTTTGACAAGAGGTCTATTCTATGGATGCCAAAGCGAAATTACTGGAATTGATCGCAGGTAGAAATCGCGGACTCCTGGCCACGGAAAGCGACCGCGTGCGGATTTTAGCGGCGATCGAACAATTGGAGGATCACAATCCCCATCCTCATCCCCTCGAAGTTAAACAACTATTAGGGGGCAATTGGCGTTTACTATTCACCAGCAGCCGCGGCATTCTGGGACTAGATCGCCTACCCTTTTTTCAATTAGGGCAAATTTATCAATATCTCGACCTGAACAAGGCCAAACTCTATAATATCGCTGAAATTATCGGCGTACCTTGGCTAGAAGGGGCAGTAATCGTCTCCGCTACCTTTGAACCCACATCCGAGCGTCGGGTAATGGTTAAATTTGAGCGATCGATCCTCGGTCTGCAACGTTTTCTCAATTATCATTCTCCCCAAGAATTTATTGAAGCGATCGAAAGTGGCCAAAAATTTCCTCCCCTCGATTTTTCTTTCAATAATCGGGAACAAAAAGGTTGGCTCGATATCACCTATCTCGATGAAGATCTCCGCATCGGCCGCGGCAGCGAAGGCAGCGTCTTTATTCTCGCTAAGGAAAAAACCTAACTTAACAGTTATCCCCCAAGCCCTGGCGATCCCTTCTCCCCTGACGACTGATAGCTAATTATCTAACAGCAAAGGTCGCAGAAAACCGCCATAATTCTCGTCATCTGTACCGATAAAGACTTCTACTTCACCTCTAGGAGATTCTCTGGTGGTCACCGCTTCTACTTTGGCGGCGTCGATTTCTGCAATTTTTTGGGGATTAGGGGCAAGAATTAGGCTATTATCGTCTTTAACTTGACCAATACGGTAAACAGCACTTCTAAACACTCCCGCATTATCTGGATCGTAGGTGGAAGCTATGTAGATATTACCTTGCTTATCTACGGCTAAATCGGAGATGGGGCGAATATTTTTACCACTACCAAAAGGACTCCGAAAAGTTACCGACTGAAATTCCCCGAATTTTAAGGGATTGAACGAGATATCCGTCCAGCGAATTTTGGTACTCTCTTGACTATCGGCCCGTTCTGCGTAGATAAATAGATAACCATCGCCTTGCCGACTAACAGCGATCGCCTCTACATTTTCGACTGCGATCGGCCAATTTATTTGCTCAACTATCTTGACTTTTTGCTGGTTATATGCTAGTAAAAATAGTCTTTGAAAAGGTTTTTTGTCGCCACTTTCAGCCAACAAAAATAAGTTAGTTTCAGGGATATGAGTAATACTTTCGAGATCGTTACTCAATCCCTCTGGATTTGGCCAATCTACCCTTAAAACCTGCCATAATAGCGGTTTTTCCTGCGTAGGCAGCCGTAAAAGACTCAGCCTTGGTTGAGATGGATCACTATTTTTGCCCTTATTTTTGGCATCGTGAACCCCTAGAAAAATATCTGCTTCTACCCAAGCTAAACCACTGAGATCCGGAAGATAAGTCTCCAGTTGTCTCGATTGTTGAGCAAAAGAGACTTGCACGACCGAAAAAAAGAAAACTAGCCCTAAAATCCCTGAAAAAACAGTTTTCAATCGGCTATTCTTGCTAAAAAATGCTCTCTTCTCTAACATCTATTCCCTAACTCCTAATCAGCTAAGACGTATTTAAACCGCTTATTCTTAGATTAGCCCACCCCCCCGACGTCGGGGGGGCAAGGGGGGGTGTTGCCCCTTGCCTCGTCTCAACAAGCAATTTAAATTACGAACAGCTTATCACTGATTAACTCCTCCACCACGCGATTTAAACCGACGGAATGGGAAGCCTTGCATAAAATGCGATCGCCTGAATCGATCACTTCCTTTAAACGATTAATTAAATCTGCGTGAGTTTGAAAACATTCGCAATTGACTCCAGTAGCGGCCTCAGCAATAAACTTAGCTTCCGGGTCATCTACCAAGACAAACAAGCGATCTATGCCTAGTTTTTGCACCCTCTCACCCACTTGGCGATGTAATTGCTCCGAAAAAGACCCTAACTCCTTCATCGTGCCTAAAACAGCAATATGACGCTGACCGGGGGTAGCTTTCAGTAAATCCAAGGCCGCTAACATTGATTCTAGACCGGCGTTATAGGTTTCATCGAGGAGTAGGATATCTGGCTCTAATTGGTAACGTTTGGCCCGACCACTGGGTAAATTAACCTTAATTCCCTGTTGCAAAGAAGTCCAATCGATGCCTAAAATTTTCGCTACAGCCAAGGCCGCCATGAAATTTAAAGCGTGATGACGACCGGATAAAGGTAAGTTAAAATCTAGTCCATTGACTCGTAAAGTAGTTAAATCGAGTAATTCCCCGACTATATCGCCGCCAGAGAAGCCATAGGTAATTGTTTCCCCCTGCCATACCCGTTTAGCTGTTTCCGTAAGTAAAGGGTGATCGTGGTTAAGAACCGCTATACTACTAGAAGGAGACTCGGCCAATAACTCGCATTTGGCCTCTGCGATCGCCAACTCCGATCCTAAACGACCGATGTGAGCGGTTCCCACATTAGTAATCACTGCGATCATCGGTTGGGCGATTTGAGCGAGCAGAGCAATTTCTCCCCGTCCCCGCATTCCCATCTCGATTACAGCACTATCGTGGGTTTCATCCAGTTCGAGGAGAGTTTTCGGCACTCCGATCTCATTGTTATAATTAGCCAAGGTTTTATGTACCTTTCCCTGGGTGGCTAGTACGGAGGCGATTAATTCTTTAGTGGTGGTTTTCCCCACCGATCCCGTGATAGCAATCACGGGTATAGTAAATTGATTCCGCCACCAATGGGCTAATTGCTGATAGGTTTCTAGGGTATTCTGGACTAGAAATACAGGAATATTACTAGAGTAATTTACCGAAACTGGCTGCTCGACAATCAATGCCGCCGCTCCTTTTTCGATAGCCATACCAATAAAATCATGACCATTAAAATTATCACCTTTTAAGGCCAAAAATGCTTGTCCTGACTCAATACTACGGCTATCAGTATTAATGCCAGATACTAAACTATCATGGCTCAAACTTATGTCACCCTTATCTTGTAAGGACAATAATTGAGCTAGTTGATTGAGGGATAAATGACAGGGCATAGACAATAAAAATACTTAGGAGTAAATTCCGAATCATCTAGAAGATAGATGTGAACTACTCTCAAGGTCGTTGAGAGCTTCCTACTTCCTGGGGATTGCCTCAAGACAGACTTACGCCCAGCTTTTGGTCTTACATCCCCTCTATAGGCAGTATCGCCGCTCTTCTGGTTTTTGTGTGGAAGGAAGAAGAATAGGGATAATTTTCGGGAAATATAGTCTTTAAAGCCTTGCCTAGCAAGACTTCTACGAATGAACGGCACTCTTGACCACACAAATTCCCGACAACTTGTGACTTAGATCACATACAAGCGGTGTTTTTTTCGCTAACCTAATTATCAGGGGAAGCTGCCTAAATTTTTAGTAATCTGGGCATGGTCGGCAAGCTTGGCTGGGCAAGCCAACAGGAATTTTCCCAAACTGGCAAGGCTAAAATGGCTCAACTCGATAAGTGGAATGACCCAAAATAGGGGCATCCTAAGAAGCGAGCATCTACTATCTAATCACAATTAAACCCTTTATGGTGATGGACCGAAAATCCATCCGCTTACTGATTGAGGAGGGCTGATTCAAATAACAATGGCTAGTCTAAACGATCGACAAATAGAAACAAAAGATGAAGAACAGGTACTGTACGATTATTGGCTCGACCGCGTACGGACCGATTCCCCTGAGGAGTTAATCGAGGATTTTCGTCGTCTGTTTATCGAAGGTCGGGGCTATCAAGAAGCTCCTATTTATTTAGCCCTAGAGCGTCTTGTCAAGGCTAAAGATGCCGAAATTCGTTTTTATCATTTCTTTAACCGCTGCTGTCACATTTTAATTAACCGATGGCAAATGCAGCCGACTTGTCAGCTGGCAATTCCTGAATTGGTATCGCTGCTGGAAAATCTGCCCCCCGCGCGTCAGGGATATCACAGCACCTCCAATACTTTGCGCCATCTGCTCAAAAATTTTACCCTCTCGGATGACTACGTTAAGCTGCAGCGTCTGGCGCGAATTATTAGCAGCAAATACAGCGAAGAAACCGCCACTCGCGTGGGAACCCTGATTAATCGTTATCCCTATCTCTATGATCACTGTTTACTCAGTGATGAAAGTCCCCGAGAACAGCGACGAACCGTTAGACGTATTAAAGTGAAAACCGAGCGCTGTTTCGAGGTAAATCTCTCTCATTATGTTACCTATCAGGTACGTTTGAGACAGGTTGCTCATGCCCCAAAAACCAGCGAAGAAGCGGGGAGAATCATTCAACCAGTGAAAAATCCCACCCTGCTCAATGATAAGGAACTAAATCGCGCCCTCAAGTATTATGTGAGTCCAGTAGAAGGAAATTATACTTATAAAGCTCTCTCGCAAAATTTTCTGGCGAATACAGTTTATAGCTCTACCTATAAAGATTTTAAAAATGATCTCTACGATTATCTGATTACCTCCGTAGACTACGGCAAGGGGCAATTTAACAAAAAACTCTACGATGTCCTGCAAAATACCCTACCCCAGTGGGATCAACAAAAACCGAGTGAATTTCTCATCCTGCGTACTTCTAGTCAATTGTTCAATTATCTGGTGGTGGAAAGCGGCCAAAAACCCGATCATTACATTTTTATCGATATGATCACCAATATGGGGGTAACTCGGACTGTGGGGTTATTGCTCAAGTTGGTTTTGGTCTGTCGCAAGGTAAAACCCCACTTAGATAAACGTTTTTCGATTCTGTTTAACCATTACGAGGGTTTTTCTCGCGATCAGGTGCCTTGGTTGGTTAAATCCCTAGAAAGTCTGCAAGTAGCTTTTAGTATTCATTTCGGTAAAGCTGATTTGTCCTGTCTCCGTCAAATCCAGTGATCAGATGTTCGCTATCTAAATTACTTGTTAAAACTGTCTATGAGAGCGGAAGTGGGGAGGTGGGGAATTGGGAAATGGGGAGATGGGGTGTGGGGTGTGGGGTGTGGGGTGTGACCCCCCCAACCCCCCCGACATCGGGGGGGCAGGGGGGTGTGGGGTGTGGGGAGAATAAATAAAATAATCTCCTATCTCCTGACTCCTATCTCCTGACTCCTATCTCCTATCTCCTATCTCCTATCTCCTATCTCCTGACTCCTGACTCCTGACTCCTGACTCCTGAATCCTGAATCCTGACTCCTGAATCCTGAATCCGTCAAATCGATTAAAAAGTTAAGTAATCTCAACTTCTAGCCAATGCTGACCCGGAGCTAGGGGATAATTAAACCATCGTCATTTAGGCTGCGTTTATCCGTGAAAATTATCGTTATCGGCAGTGGTGGTCGAGAACACGCTCTAGCTTGGAAACTCCTACAATCGCCTCAAGTAGAACAAGTGTTCTGTATTCCAGGTAATGGGGGAACGGCAATTTTACCTCAATGTGAAAATATCCCCCTAGCAATGGAGGATTTTGCTGAAATTAGCCGTTTTGCCCGGGAAAATAGCGTCGATCTGGTGGTTGTCGGGCCAGAATATCCCCTCTCCCTCGGCATTACCGATCATCTTCTCGCCCAAGAAATTGCCGTTTTTGGCCCCACACAAACCGGGGCCTTAATTGAATCGAGCAAATCCTGGGCCAAAGAATTAATGAACGAAGCCGGAGTTATCACCGCCACTTCCGAAACCTTTACCGATGCAGAATTAGCAAAAACTTATATCCGAGAGCAAGGAGCGCCAATTGTGGTGAAAGCCGACGGATTAGCCGCAGGAAAAGGGGTAATTGTCGCCGAAACCGTAGATACGGCCCTAGAAGCGATCGATGATCTTTTTACCAGTGGCTTTACTAAAGTCGTGGTGGAAGAATTCCTAGAGGGAGAAGAAGTGTCTATCCTCACCCTCACCGATGGGATCAGCTTTCGTTCCCTGCTACCCGCCCAAGATCACAAGCGGATCGGTGAAGGCGATACCGGCAAAAATACCGGCGGTATGGGAGTTTATGCCCCCGCACCCATAGCCACCGCCGCCATTATCGAAGCGGTGGACCGAGACATCCTTGCCCCCATCGTCGCCACCCTACAAAAACGCGGCATTGACTATCGAGGAGTCCTCTACGCGGGTTTAATGATTTCCCCCGCCGGAGAGCCAAAAGTTCTTGAATTTAACTGTCGTTTTGGCGATCCCGAAACCCAAGCGGTTTTACCCCTACTGGAAACTCCCCTGGCACCGCTGCTGCTGGCTTGCGCTCAACAAAAATTAACTGATTTCCCCTCTTTACAATGGCGCTCCGGTAGTGCCGTTTGTGTGGTGGCTGCGTCTGCCGGTTATCCTGACCACTACGAAAAAGGCCAGTTAATCACGGGAATTAAGGCCGCTGAAACTGCAGGGGCGATCGTTTTCCACGCCGGCACGGTTTTAAAACACGGCGATATTTTCACCGATGGCGGCCGGGTTTTGGGTGTCACGGCGATGGGAGCCAATTTTAATCAGGCGATCGAACTTGCCTATCAATCGGTGAACAGGATACACTTTCAGGGCATCTATTATCGTCGTGATATCGGCCACCGGGTACGGGAAAAATAAGGGTCAGTATTGAGGCTGGGGTAAGGGGGAATAGTTAGGGATTTTGAGCATTAATTTATCAGCTAATTTCCCTTTTTTCCCGCATCTCTGACCGAATGCTCACCTCTTTCTAGGGTAATCCCTGACAAAGGCGAATCTGATTTGTCAAAAAACCAGTAACTATTGATAAAATCATGAAACTGAATCGCCCAACCAAATTGCCATCCCTATGCGAATTTTGCTCTATTCTTATAACTATTATCCCGAACCGATCGGCATTGCTCCCCTAATGACAGAATTGGCGGAGGGATTGGTTAAAAGAGGTCATCAAGTCAGGGTTTTGACGGCTTTTCCTTGGTATCCTAATAGTGAAATCGATCCCGAATACCGAGGAAAAATCTATCTGGAAGAAGAACGAAATGGTGTTAAAATTCAACGTTCCTACGTTTGGGCCCGCCCCCAAAGAAGTCTGAAAAATCGAATTTTCTTTGAATTGAGCTTTGTTTTTTTGAGCTTCTTTCAGGCTCTCAAAGGAGAAAAACCTGATCTAATTTTCTTAACTGTCCCCGGATTACCCGTTTGCGTTCCCGCCGCTTTATTGAGTAAATTATACGGGGTGCCGATCATTCTAAATTTGCAGGATATTCTGCCCGATGCGGCAGTTCATGTGGGATTATTAACTAATCAGAAAATGATTAAGGTTTTTAGTAGTCTCGAAAAATTTGCCTACAAAACTGCCAGTAAAATCTCAGTTATTGCCGATGGTTTTACCAAAAATCTCCTCACTAAAAATGTGCCGAGTCAGAAAATTATTGAAATTCCTAATTGGGTGGATGTGAGCTTTATTAAACCTCTGCCGAAAAACAATAATTATTTCCGCCAAGAAAATCATCTTGAGGGCAAGTTTATTGTTTTATATTCTGGGAATATTGCCCTAACTCAACCCTTGGAAACTTTAATCGATGCCGCAGTTCACTTAGTTAATATTCCTGAGATTCAAGTGGTAATTGTTGGTAAAAAAGAGGCACTTGATCGCCTAGAAAAGTATCGCCAACAACAGGGGGCCAGTAATGTGCTTTTATTACCCTTTCAACCCCGGGAAAAATTACCAGAAATGTTAGCCGCCGCCGATGTGGGTATGGTGATGCAAAAACATAACGTTATTTCCTTTAATATGCCGTCCAAAATTCAGGTATTATTAGCTAGTGGTCGTGCTATTATTGCTTCTGTTCCCTCCGATGGAACCGCTGCTAGGGCGATCGAGCGTAGTGGTGGTGGTTTGGTGGTTAATCCCGAAGATCCAGAGGCATTAGCTACAGCCATTTTAAAACTATACAAAAACCCAGATTTAGCAACTATACTAGGAGAAAAAGGACGACAATACGCAGAAGAAAATTATGCCTTTGAAAAGACTTTGGATCAATACGAAAAGCTTTTTTCTCAAGTAGTTAGTTAATAATTAGGGTAAGTAGTTATAATTAAATTGAAGATAGTTCCCCCCTTGATCCCCCCTTGATAAGGGGGGGATATGACAAGTTTTAACACCTACCTACTTATAGGGATTAGGGAATAGGGAAATTCAACTAAAACCCGAAAACCCGAAAACCCGAAAACCTAAGCTAAAACGCACTTAAACCACCTAAAATAGAAATAGTAACTTGAGAAAAATCCTACTTATGCCAGCCAAAGATTTCCTAGACTTAGAAGAAAAGAAAAACTTACAAAAAGCTCTTAAAGAAGAAGAAAGAGCAGAGGTTAGGGAAAGAATTTTAATGTTTCTCTTGCTAAACGACGGAAAAACTCAACGAGAAATAGCTGAGTTTATTGGCTGTTCACTCAAAACGGTCGCCCCTTGGTGTGTTCACGGCGATCCTAACAATTTAGGCTCTTCGGGAATTGTTATGCAAATAATTAACTTAAAATAAAATTCGATGAGAGCACCTACGCTCAAAAGTAGCTGAAATCCATACAGGGAAGGACTTAAGGCACAAACAGG
>NZ_JACJQV010000049.1 GCF_014696875.1 Microcystis wesenbergii FACHB-1317
TTTTATAATTGAGATAGTTTGTGCCGCTTAAATAAAGAGGTTTTGATAACCAAATTAAAGCAGCTCTAAAGAGTTTTGAGTTAAAAGTTAAACTTCAAGTTTTCATTCAGGACGAATGTACTGATTAACTAATTTTTTGGGGAAAATTAGTTAACCCATCATTATAACATATAATTAATTTGCAAGAGTTCTACTGATATTTGAGTAAGCCAGACAGGAGCCAGAAAAAGATATTTATCAGAAAAGTCATGAGCAAGCTAGAGGTTTAAAGACTGATTTGAGCCAATTATTTTTATTCATAAATATTTGACACAATTCATACCAGGTAAGCAAGAGGGCTACGCCACTACTACCAAATCATTACCACTATGACAACTCTCGACATTTTACCAGAAGTTACCTGTCCCCCCACCGATTTATGGAGTGATGAACCACCCTTGGCAAGTGATTTACGCCTGCAACAGATCATAATTCTCCTCAGTTGTCTAGAATTATTATGGCAAGAGAAAAACGATTACTACGCTTCCGGTAATCTGACTATCTACTATAACGAAGAACAACTGAAAAAGCGCGATTTCTGTAGTCCTGATTTTTTTGTGGTTTTAGATACAGAAAAACGTCCCCGCAAAAGTTGGGTGGTTTGGGGAGAACAGGGGAAATATCCCAATGTAATCGTCGAGATTCTTTCCGATTCTACGGCCAATATTGACCGCACTAAAAAGAAAATTCTCTACCAAAATACTTTTCGCACTCCTAATTATTTTTGGTTCGATCCTAATACGTTAGAATTGCAAGGATTTAGACTAATTGAGGGACAATATCAAGCTATTTCTACCAATGAGCAGGGTTATCTATGGAGTGAAGAGTTAGGATTATATTTAGGCATATTTGACCGGAAACTGCGTTATTTTACTGTCGATGGTCAATTGGTTCCCACTCCCCAAGAAGCTGAATTACAGCAAAGACAAGCAAAGGAACAGATTCTTTTAGAAAAGGAACAGATTCTTTTAGAAAGGGAACAGATTCTTTTAGAAAAAGAACAGGCTCTTTTAGAAAAAGAACAAGAACGACAGGCAAAGGAACAAGCTCTTGTAGAAAAAGAACAAGAACGACAAGCTAAGGAAAGATTAGCCGCAAAATTACGAGAATTAGGCATCAACCCCCAGACAATTTAGCCGGTTAAAATCTGCAAACAGCGATCGATAACCCCTTGAGTTACAATTATCTTGATTTGACTAGACAGACCCGAATGCAACTCACTCCCGAACAATACAAAGAAAAAATGCAGCGCCGCAAGGTCATCCAAGAGGAACGTTTAGCCGAAAAAATCGCTGAAAAAGGGTTAATTATCGTTAATACCGGCGATGGTAAGGGAAAAACCACGGCAGCCCTCGGTATGGTTTTACGTTCCCTCGGTCATGGTTACAAAGTGGCGGTGGTACAATTCATCAAAGGTGCTTGGGAACCTGCCGAACAGAAGATTTTTAGTGTTTGGGGGGAACAAATCGAGTTTTATGCTATGGGGGAAGGTTTCACCTGGGAAACTCAAGATAGGGAAAGAGATATAGAGAAAGCCCAAGAAGCATGGCAAAAAGCCCTAACTTTTCTCGAAAATCCCCAATATAAATTAATTTTACTCGATGAGATCAATATCGCCCTTAAATTCGGCTATCTGGATATTCAGGAAGTTATCGCTGGTTTAGCCCTAAAACCCGCTAATTGTCACGTTATTCTCACTGGTAGAGGAGCTTTACCCGAATTAATCGAGATAGCGGATTTGGTCACGGAAATGAAGTTAATTAAACATCCCTTTCGTCAACAGGGAGTGAAAGCGCAACCCGGCATCGAATTTTAACTACTGCTTAAGCGTTGTACGGTCTCTCCCGACAATAATCGATGAGTTTCGGCGAGAAGATAGGGAATTTTATCAGCGTGGGGACTAGCGGCTAAACAGGCAGTTAAATCGAGTTTTTCCACCTCTTTTGCCTGTTGACCGGGGAACCAATGACCCCCATTCCCCAAGAGATTGTATCTGGCCTTGGCAAAGTCAATCATATCGTAGGCGATAGCGAGATTGCGTAACCAGAGGATAGAACGAATATTGATGTGATTGGGGGTATTTTCCCAGCTAGGTAAACCCACAGACCAAGTTTTTACCCAATTATCGCCTAAACAGTTGATCATCTCTCCTTGCAATCTCTCGATAATTGCCGGTAAAATCTCCTCGGAGCGATCGAGTAAGGGTAAAGTTTTCAGGTGTTCATCAAAATCTCTGGCTTGCGCAGCACCGATACTCAGGGTATGGACAGCCGGATGACTGAGACAGAATAGGTTATTAAAAACCATCGGACTGAGAGGAGAACAGAGAGCGACGAGCTTAGGGGGAGGATTGTAGAGATGGCCGCCCTTATCGGAGGGACTAATGATAAAAACGCCCATATCGTGCTGTTTTGCCGCTTCTATCGCCGGCCAGTTATTCTGAAAAATATAGTACCAGTGCAGATTGAGGTAATCGTAACAATTTGTTGCAATAGTCTTGACAATTACATCAGTTGGTGCATGGGTCGAGAAACCGATAAAACGAACTTTTCCCTGTTGCTGTAATTTTTTCGCCTCTTGCCAACAACCGCCCTCGGCCATAGTGTCATCGAGAATTTCAGCCGTGTTGATGCCATGGATACCCAACAAATCCACATAATCTAACCGTAAAAATTGCAGGGATTGCTCAAATTTACGGCGAAATTCCCGCACATCTTGACTAGGAGAAACTTTCGTCTGCACGATAATCTTATCCCTCGGTAGTTGCGGCAAAATTTTGCCCAATTGCATCTCGGAAGTGCCGTAACCCCTAGCGGTTTCGATGTGATTAATCCCCACTTCTAGAGATTTATTAATGATTGCCTCTAAATTGCCTTGATTCTCGTCGGGAATTTGCGACATTGGCAAATCCTGCCACTGAAATTGATAGCGCATTCCCCCACAGGAAAACACCGGCATTTGTAGATTAGTGCGACCGAAACGACGATACTGCATATATTCAGTTATCAGTGAACAGTTATCAGTTATCAGTGAACAGTTATCAGTTATCAGTTATCAGTTATCAGTTATCAGTTATCAGTTAAGTAGTCGTGCAAAATAAATTTCCTAGTGAAGAAAGGCACTCATGCAAGAGGCAAGAGGCAAGGGGGGGTTAGATATGTGTAATTAATTTTGCTTAGGTACTTATAGTCATTTCAATTAAGATTGAGAATATCAATCCCAGAGTTCATAAGGTTTTTGTCGGTCTAGAGTGTATCAGACTTATCTGAAATGACTATATCAGTGGGGAGATGGGGTTTTAGGGTTTTGGGGTTTTGGGGTATTAGTTGACACTTCTCTATTTCCCCATTCTCCCATTCCCTATCCCCTGTTCCCTGTTCCCTAAATTTAATCGGGTACAGTGAGAATTTCGACACCGGTTTCGGTGACGGCGATGGTGTGTTCAAATTGGGCTGAAAGTTTACCATCTTTAGTAATAGCAGTCCAACCGTCTTTTAAGAGAATATGTTGCCAAGTACCCTCATTAATCATGGGTTCAATGGTGAATACCATGCCTGGGCGAATTGTTTTGCCTTTGCCGCGAATGCCGTAGTGGGGAACCTGCGGACCGGTGTGAAAAACATTACTGATGCCATGACCGACAAAATCTCTAACCACTGAAAATCCTTGTCCTTCGGCGTATTCTTGGATAGCTGCGCCGATATCGCCGATTTTACCCCCCGGCTGCACCGCATCTATGCCTCTTTGCAGACATTCTCTGGTCACTTCCACTAACTTTTTGGCCAAGGGGGAGGGAGTACCGACAAAGAAAGTCTGCGAGGTATCGCCGTGATAACCTTCTAAAATCGGGGTGACATCAATGTTAATAATATCGCCGTCTTTAAGGATTTGATTGGCGCTGGGGATGCCGTGACAGATAACCTCGTTAATGCTAGTACAGATGGACTTAGGAAAGCCATGGTATCCTAGGGGCGCACTTTTGGCTCCATGGGCGCGAGTCCAACGTTCTGCCTCGTCATTGATTTCTAGGGTACTTACCCCCGGTTTGACCATATCTGCCAGATGATCTAACAGTTTAGCCGCTAATCGTCCGGCTCGACGCATTTTTTCAATTTCCCGGGAAGAGAGTAAGGTGATGGTATCGTTGCCCATGAATTATCCGACTGTTGAGAAAGATTCTTGTTACATTTCTTATCCTAGCAAAATCGGGCAGCGTTATGGTTTAGGGGGGGAGACTTTTCAGTTATAGTTATTTCAAATAAAAACGAGACACTAGGCGACACAATAAGTACGAATAATTTCATCAAGGGGTGTACCCACAGGAGCAGACATTCTTGCTCTCTTTAATGCCCTAAAATCATGTTCGATATCATTTAAATCAGGAGAGTATTTTGGCAAAAACCAAAAACACCGCTGGTATAGTTATCGCTGGTTGATAGAACGCTATCAGCTATCATATCTTTTGACTCTTTAACCAAAGAACTTCCATCTTAAGGCGTTCGGCGAGCTCAGTCGAGCCGCGTGAGCTTTTGTCGAACGCTCAGCCGAGCCGTTGAACCTGGGGATGGGGATGATGAAATCTTTCCCAATACAGTAGTGCGATCGCCATTGCCTCGTAGGTTGGGTTGAGCGAAACAATACTGGGTCGAAAATAGCTCAATTCCCTTGAAAAAGCGAAACCCAACCGCCCCAAAGGTTACTCTTGGTTGGGTAACAGGCGTCAACCCAACCTATAATAATTGCTAGTCATGTATAAACTCCTCGTCAATAGCAAATCAGGTTATACTTCATCTTTCTGGGAAACGCCGTAGATTTTACCTCAACTGTAGCACTGGCATCATTGCCCAACACATCGACTAAGCAGACAGCGATCGCTCGTTTCCCGGCTCTCAACCCCGGTGCAGTCTTAACGAGTAATTTAGATAGTCAACAGCTTATCGATCCCATTTTTCCCTATTCTAAGCGCACAATCTCTCCACCTCTGGCTAGAGATAATTCTGCTGCTTGGAGGATTTTGACTAATTCCGTCCCTACCGATCCCGAAGATACAGGAGAATTGACACCCGTAGCCACCGACTCTAAAAAATGTTCGCACAATGCTTTCAGGGGTTCACCATCGGCAATAGGGATAGATTCCGTCTCCTGTCCCTGGGGAATAAAATAGGCTTCCTGACGTTCAAAATAGCCCTTTTGTCGGGTTAAAGGCGATCGAGAGTCTAATTCATTGAAAATTAAAGTCCCTTCGCTGCCAACTATCCCTAAACGTCGCTGTTTATCGGGATTCAACCAACAAAGGTGAATAGTCGCTTGAAAACCATCGCCATAGATCAGGGTTAACCAGACTAAATCGGCTAGATTAGGTTGTAGCCAGAAGGTTCCCCTCGCCTGTACCGATACTGGTGTACTATTTAACCAATGATTAAAAATCGAGATATCGTGAATAGCTAGATCCCACAAAGCGGACACATCCTGACGGACGGGACCCAGGTGGGTGCGAGTGGCATAACCATAAAGAGGTTTACCGATACCGCCGGATTGCAGGACTTTTTGTCCGGTGATAACGGCGGGATGAAAAAGATAGGTATGATCAACTAATAAAATACGCTGTTTTTTCGCCGCTAATGCCGTTAATTCGGCACATTCTTGGGGATTGAGGGTTAAGGGTTTTTCGGCGAGGACGTGATAACCTAAATCAAGAGCATCTTTAATCAGGGGATAATGACTGATGGCGGGAGTAACGACGACCACAGCCGAGATTTCGGGGTGATTGCGAATAGATTCCCAGTCATTGGCTAAAATAACCTTATTAGTATCGAGATTAAATTGATCGCGACAGAGACGGAGTTTTTCGGGGGAGGGATCAACGATCGCCACTACTTGTGCTGAGGGATGTTGAGAAAAATGACGGACGAAATGGACTCCCCAACGTCCTACCCCTAAGATAGCGATTCCTGTGGACATTTTGCTTACTCAGATAAATCAATCTAGTTTATTTTAAAAGGATTAGGCACAATTGTTAATTGATTCTGAGAACTGGAAGGGATTATGTTAAAATTTTTTATCGATCGAGGGGGGACTTTTACCGATATCGTGGCGATAATCGATCGACCAGAAATTATTGAACGACTAGCTAGAGATGCCGCTAGATTTCTGATTGTTCCCCTTGCCGATCAACAGTGGATTGTTCTCTATAAACTGCTCTCGGAAAATCCCGAAAAATACCCAGATGCAGTCATTCAAGGGATTAAAGATATTAGCGGTTCCCTAGATAACATCGAAGTGATTAAAATGGGAACAACAGTAGCCACCAATGCGCTGTTAGAAAGAAAAGGAGAGCGCACGGTTTTGTTAATCACCAAAGGTTTTAAAGATGCCTTGAGAATTGGCTATCAAAATCGCCCCGATATTTTTGCTCGTCAAATTATTCTTCCTTCTTTATTATACGAACAAGTTATCGAAGTGGCCGAACGCTACGATAGTCAAGGACAAGAATTAATCGCCGTTAATCCCGCCCAAGTTAAAGCCGATTTAATACCAGTTTATCAAGCGGGTATCCGAAGTTGTGCGATTGTTTTTATGCACGGTTATCGTTATCCTGACCACGAAAAACAAGTGGCAGCCATTGCCGAAGAAATCGGCTTTACTCATCTAGCCATTTCCCATCAAGTCAGTCCTTTAATGAAACTGGTATCCCGGGGAGATACCACGGTAGTTTCTGCCTATCTATCGCCAATTTTACGCCGCTATGTTGATAGTATTAGCCAGCAATTACCGAAGACTAGCTTACTATTTATGAAATCCGATGGCGGTTTAGTCACCGCCGATAAATTTCAGGGTAAAGATAGCATTTTATCTGGTCCTGCGGGGGGAATAGTTGGCGCAGTACAAACCAGTTTAAGGGCGGGATTTAGCAAAATTATCAGTTTTGATATGGGAGGAACTAGCACCGATGTTTCTCATTTTCAAGGGGAATACGAGCGGCAAACAGATAACGAAATTGCCGGCGTAAGAATGCGAGCGCCGATGTTAAGTATTCACACCGTGGCCGCCGGTGGGGGTTCGATTTTAGTCTATGATGGTTATCGTTTTCGGGTCGGACCGGAAAGTGCCGGAGCTAATCCGGGACCGGCCTGTTATCGACGGGGTGGATCATTAACAATTACCGATGCTAATGTTTTGTTAGGAAAAATTCAAGCCGCCTATTTTCCCGCTATTTTTGGACAAGAGGGAAATTTACCCCTAGATAGAGAGATTGTGCTGACAAAGTTTCACGAATTAGCGGCAACAATGGGGGGTAATAATAGTCCTGAAATGTTGGCTGCGGGGTTTATTCAAATTGCCGTAGAAAATATGGCTAATGCGATTAAAAAAATCTCTCTACAAAAGGGTTATGATCTCAGTGATTATACTCTTTGTACCTTTGGCGGTGCCGGGGGTCAAGTGGCCTGTTTAATTGCCGATACTCTGGGAATGAAAAGTATTTTTCTCCATCCCTACGCTGGGGTTTTAAGTGCCTACGGCATGGGTTTGGCCGATTTGAGGGTAATTAAAGAAAAAGCGATCGAACAGCCGTTAAATGCCGATTTAATCGGGCAGTTACTCACGGAAATGAACGAATTAGAAGTTTTAGCGGGTCGGGAATTAGAGGGTTATAATCGGGTGCGGCAGCAAGTTAGTTTAAAATATCAGGGCAGTGATGCCACTTTAGTGGTTAATTTTAGCGATCAAATGCGTCAGGATTTTGAATGGGAACATCAAAGACGTTATGGGTTTAAACAAGAACAAAAAGCTTTAATTGTTGAGTCGATTGCCGTGGAATTGATCGAGACTATGGACAGTCCCCAAGAAGCAATTTTAACTCGCACCCGTCCCCTGGGAGAATTACCTCCTATCCTCGATCGAGTAGCGGTTTTTATGGCTAATCAATGGCGGGAAACGCCTATTTATCAGCGTTCATATCTGCAACCTTTTGATTGTTTGACAGGACCTGCAATTATTATCGAAAAAATTAGCACGATTGTGATTGAACCGGGTTGGATGGCCAAATTAACGGAGAAAAATCATTTAATTCTCTCCAAAGCTTAATACTAAATCCGTTGAGTAACGCACAGAAAACGGGTTTCTCCGAGAAACCCGTTTTCTACTCATGCACTCATGCAAAACGGAGAATAAATAATCAGTTTTTAATAACTGGATTTAGTATAACTAGGGTTTGCGGCAAAAAGTTTTTCGTGGGGGTAGGGTGTGGGGTGTGGGGTGTGGGGTTTTACCTGTTTTGAGGTGGCCAATTACCTAATTTTCAGGGAAAAAGTGCCTAAATTTCCCCCACTTTTTGATTTCAAAAAAGCCTAAAGATATTATCCAACAAGGTTTTTAGCTTTATTCAGTAAACCCTACATAGAAATATCTACAGCAGTTATCCTAATTGATCAATTCTCATTTCGCCGAGGTATTTACGGAGATAGGGAGAAAAAACCTCGTAAATCAGGGTAAGGGGTTGGCGAGCGTGCCAAAATAGGTAATGACGACCCCAAAATGCTCCTTTTTCCCCAAAAGCTATTTCTAATTCTGGGGAATGACCGTAATAAAGTCCCTGCACATCGCGATACAATTCCGTGTGCAGCCGCGAGAGACTTTCCCAAATCGGTAGGGAACGATTTTCTAGATATTCGTCCACTTGATTGGCAGACCACCAAGAAGCGGCATAGGCTAACCTTTGACCACTAGCTGTGCGTAACCAGACTTGACGACGCAATCTCGGTCCTGGAATCAGGCTAATTTTCATCGGTGCGCCATCCTCATCGTCGCCGATGGGGGACATATCGATCACATCCACCTCCGTTTTTTCACCAGTTAAAAGTTGTAAATGACGGGTGGGAGAACCATCGCCGAGAATTAAAATCTGCCACGGGGGGGCGAGTTGGCTATGGGGTAAACCTTGTTTAACATCGGTTTCGTCTCCTTGCCAGAGAGGGGACAGGGAGTACCAAGGACGATTAAGCAGGGGTTTTTCTTGGGGGTGGAGGATAGCAGTCAAGGTTTGTTACAAAACTTTATGATTTTTTCATTAATCATAACACGGGATTTTTGTCTGCTGGTGATAAAAGCGATCGCCTTACTCCAATCCTCTCTAACTTTTTGGTTAGCAGATGCACTCTCGCCAAAGGAGATCGGCTATTTCGATCTTAACGATAAAAAGGTATCAATATCTGGAGGAGTTTTTGTAATCTTCTCAGGGCAATTAATTGTCGAATCTTGGGATTAATTTGGGGGGGATAAATGCTAGTGGCTAATTGTTCTTCTAGTAAGGCATATTCTGCCGCATTTAGGGGTTGATTATCAAGGGGCGATCGAGCCGAAGTGATAATTTCTGCTCGTAAAACTTCTTCGGGAATATCTTCAGGAGCGGGCAAAGCAAGGGCTTTTAGGGGCGATAAGAAACCGATCGAGATGAGGATGATAATTTTGGTCGTTCGCTGCATTTAATTTAAACCGGGAGGCAATTTTTCTCGACACTGTTGATGAATTTCCCCGATTCTAGCAAACAACCAGGGATATTTTTGACGATAACTGGGAATTAGAGCCAGAGGACTGAGTAGGGCAGTGGCGGCAATATCGGCTACACTTAATTTATCTCCCACCAAATAGGCCTGATTTTGCCAATATTCTAGAATCTTGAGGGCATTTTCTAGGCGCTCCTCCGCTAGTTTTACCCTGGCTGGGGTGATTTTATACTGTTGTCGCACGATCTTAATAATTATTTGACTACTCAGGGAAGGATCGATCGCTTTTCCCTCTCCAGCGCGATAATCATAATAGACAAATCTCGTCGCTACTCCAATACTTTCATCTAACCAATCCTCTAGTAACCAAGCTTGATTTTTCTCCTTTTCCCCAGCGGGAATAAAAGAGGGGACAGGAACTACTTTTTCTAAATATCTGAAAATGGCAGTAGAATCGGCAATAATCTCATCTGCTGCCATTAAAACGGGGACAGTGGTTAACCCCTTGGTTAGGGGCCTGAGTTTGAGAATATGTAGTCCGGGGGTGAGATTTTCTACTTGGTAATCAATCCCCTTATAACCTAGGGCTAAACGAGCTTTGCGACAGTAATGAGATGTGCTAAATTGAAGTAAAAGCATTAATTGTTATTGGTTGCTATATCAGTTACCAGTTATCAGTTATCAGTGATCAGTTATCAGATTTGAGTTTTAAGTGAGCAGTTATCAGTTACCAGTTATCAGTTATCAGTGATCAGTTATCAGATTTGAGTTTTAAGTGAGCAGTTATCAGTTATCAGTTATCAGTTATCAGTTATCAGTTATCAGATTTGAGTTTTAAGTGAGCAGTTATCAGTTACCAGTTATCAGTTATCAGTTATCAGTTATCAGATTTGAGTTTTAAGTGAGCAGTATATATTAAGCGAGCAGTATTATTCCTAATGTGTTTTCACTGATTACTGTTTACTGATTACTGATCACTGTTCACTGAATTGGCAATAGGTCTATACTATGAGCAAACCCCCCCTTTTTTCGGCTGTTTCTCCTCCTGATGCGACTAATTCACTAGCAAAAGATCCCTGGTTAGCTGTCAATCTCTCGATGTTCTTCCCCGGCTTGGGACAATGGTATGCTAACAAAAACCAGAAAGCAACCATTTGGGCGATCGCTCAAGTAATATTAATAATTGTGACAATTTGGTCAATTTTTAGTCCCAATGGCCCTGTAAGCTGGGGATTAGGGGGAATAGTTGCTCTGGTTGTCCTTTACATTAGCAATATTTTTGACGCTCACTGGAGTGTTTATGATTCCAGACAGAATAACAGCTTAGAGAAAATTCCCCGTCAACAAAAAAACCCCTGGTTTGCCGTCTTCGCTAACCGGATTATACCGGGGTTAGGGCAATTGTACGCCGATAAGGTGATCTTAGGGATAATTTTTCTGACTATATCCCTGATTACCCTGAAAATGGATCATTTTTTGACCAATATCCTCTTTCTTACTCCTTTAATTACAGCGATCGCTATTTATCATGTTTATCACACTTTCCCCCATCAATTCCATCCCCATCGTCACACCTATCGTTCCATTTTGGCGCTGATGGTGGCAGCAATTTTTACTTGGGGAATTATCTGTAATTATTTTCCCGATTGGTTACATCAAAAAATAGAATTTTTCGAGATTCCGAGCGAATCCATGCTACCTACCCTCGCAGTCGGTGATCGCGTTTTCGTCAGTCAATCTGGTAATTATCAAGCGGAAAGAGGCGATATAATTGTTTTTAGAACTCCCGAAAAAATTAAGCAACTAGATCCTAAGTCTGGAGATTTTTTTATTAAACGAGTCATCGCTATTGCCGGGGATACCATTGAAATCCGCAGGGGTAAAGTTTATCTCAACCGGCAAGTTATCGAGGAACCCTACACCGCCGAGTTAGCCAATTATGAAATAGAATTTATGACTGTACCCCCAAAAACCCTGTTTGTTTTGGGAGATAATCGTAACCATAGTTTTGATTCCCATGCTTGGGGTTTTTTGCCAGAAAGTTATATCGTTGGTCAAGCCTATAAAGTTTACTGGCCTCTCGATCGTGTCCAATCTTTGCTATGATGGGGATGACTGGCGTAACTTTGAGCCTAGGTGTTACAGTTAGATGAGTTGGGGTATTGTTTAGATGATTATAACATTCCCAACCTCTTGAAATGTTCCTGAAAAATTCCGACTGTTGCTAGATAATTAACTTCAATCTTTTCTTGATTAATATGCTCTTAAAATTCCCTCAAAAGCTGAAAATTCAGCGAATAATATTATTAGTATTCTGGCTAGGAATAGGGATATTTTTCTGGTGGTTATCCTGGCAATCCACCGGGATGAGCCAAATTCAACGTCCCGAAACAGTTGCCCAACAAATTTATCAAGCAATGCCAGATTTACCGAAAGAAAACAACTATATCCGTCGAGAGACAGGAGCGATCGATCCGAATAATACCCTAATAAGTCGCTTTCTTCGTTATCATCAAGATACCAAAAAAAGATTTACTCTCATCCGTTTTGATTGGCAATTAACCCTAGGAGATTATCTAGGAGTGAACGAGAAAATCAGCGAAGAAAACTATCCCGGACAGGCCACCCTTACCGTTAATCCCATGGCTGCCGATATCAAAGCGATGAACAGTCTTAATCGTCGTCAACGGCAGCAGTTAGTAACTCTTTTAGTCGAAATTTATAACCCCGCTATTCTTCCCCAAGAAACCCCCAATCCTAGTCCTTCTCCTAGTCCTTCTCCCCGTCGTCCATCATTATCAAAACCGGGAGATGCCGACCTATTAAAATTCTAGAAAATTATGGAAAAAATTCTCAAATATGGTTCGGGTTGGCGACTCGGTTGGAATACTACGGCAACCGTTTATAAAGGATTAATTGGTGGCGATGATTGGGCGATCGAATTAACCGAGGCCGAGTGGCAGGATTTGCGTCGGTTACTATCACAATTGACCGCAACTATGGCAGCCATGGCCACAGAATTAATGGATGAAGAAAGTATTGCTTGTGAAGCGGAAAGCGAGCTTTTATGGTTAGAAGCGACAGGATTTCCTGATAATTATTCCCTGCGATTGATTCTCTATCAAGGTCGCAGTTGTGAGGGCAATTGGTCGGCCGCTGCCCTGCCAGAGTTGCTCGCCGCTTGGGACAATTTGCTTTACAATTTTTAAGAAAGCGGTGGGCATAAGTTAATTTTTGTCTCCCCCTCTTGACTTTTTGAATCCCCTGTGCTGCCATGATTGCCCATCCGAGGACGAGGACCGATAATCTCACCTACACTCCGCCCCCATTGCTGAAAAACGGTTTTGCCATGACTCTCTATGTGTCCCTAAAAGCGCGAGAAACCTGGCAAAATACGATCGCTATTCCCGAACCAGTCTATCAAGAAACCATTTTCACCGGGGCCGATGCCGTCCCCATCTACGGGATTGTTTCCATTCCCCCGCAAGCGAAGGGAACAATTATCGGCACCTACGGCATCACGGGAGACTTAGATAATCAATGGTTTTTAAGAATTTTAGGCAGAAAAGCCGTAGCAAGAAACTACGCAGTCGTCCTCTTCGATTGGCGGGCCCACGGTAAGACAGCCGAATTATCCCCGACTCTCACCTCCGATGGTATCTATGAAGGGCTAGATTTCCTTCATATTGCCGCCCAAGCCCAAAAAATGGGCTGTCCCGCTCCTTTTTGGTTCACGGGTTACTCTCTGGGGGGACAATTGGCCCTCTGGGGAATTAAATCGGCAGAGAATCAGGAAGATATGGGGATCGATCCCATCGATATCGGCGGTGGTGCGGTAATTTGTCCTAATTTAGACTCTAATCGTTCTTTATCCTATCTCGTCCGGGATACCTGGGGGAAACATTTGGAAAAAGCGATCGCCCGGGAACTACGCAAGTTAGCCAAACGCATCCATAAAGCTCATCCCGATCATATCGATCCCGAAGCAATTACTCGCGCCACCACGATTGCCGGATTCGATCGAGAATTAGTGATTAAAAAGCTAGGATTTGAGACAGTTTTTGACTATTATGCCGCTAGTAGTCCCTTGCCCTTTCAACCCTATTTAACTAAACCCACTTTTATCCTCTACGCAGCCGATGATCCCCTCTTTTCCCCCGCAGTTATTCCCGATCTGCAAGCAGCGATCGCTGATAATCCCCACGTGGATCTACTCTTAACCAACCATGGCGGTCATGTGGGTTATATCAGCAGTTTATCCTGTCAGCGTCAGTGGGGCGATAGCGATCGCTGGTGGGCATGGAATCGTGTTTTAGACTGGTTTGACCAAAAAACTGGCAAATAAGGGCTAATTACTAGGAGTCAAAGGCCGCTAGAAACTCCTCCACCTGTTCCCGAGTCGGTTGGGATGCGATCGCTCCTGCTCTTCTTGTCACCATTGCCCCCACTGCACAGGCATAAATCACCGCCTTACGCGCTAAATCGGCATTTTCCCCGATTTGATCGCCTCCCAGACCAGCACGAGCCAAAAAACCCGCCACAAAGCCATCCCCCGCCCCAGTTGTATCCACTACCTCCCCGGTAAAAGCCTCGACAGTGCCGCTATTTTTGCCTAAATGATATTTACACCCTTTTGCGCCGCCAGTAACCAGAATTGCCACTAAATTGGGGTATTGTGATGATATTTCTCTGGGGGTATCAGTGCCAAATAACCATGCTGCTTCTTCCTCGCTACATTTGAGCAAATCGGCCTGGGCAATAAAATCTCGAATGATATCAGGGGCAGCCTCAAGATTAGGCCAAAAAACCGGTCGCCAGTTGATATCGATCAATACTTTCACCCCGTAAATTTTAGCCAATTGCAGGGCGCGCATCATCGCAGCTCTCGCCGGGGGATAGGCTAACCCTAGGGTTCCCATCACTAGATAATCGGCATTTTTCCAGAGATTTTCGGGCAATAGGTCAGCATTAAGGGCAGTATCGGCAAAATCAGTCGTTTTTCTGCCGCCAAAACCCGCAAAATGTCTGTCTCCCCCAGCATCGCGGGTGACATAAACTTGTCGGGTGGGTAGGGTGGGGTGATACTGTACACCAGTGGTATCGACTCCGAGAGCGTCTAGCAAGGCGATTAACTGTTCTCCTGGTTGATCTTTGCCCACACAACCGATAAAAGCCGAATTTATGCCCAATTTTCGCAATCCACAGGCCACGTTTGCCGGCGCACCCCCGGCGTAGGTTGTCCAAGAAGTTACTTGCTCTATAGCGCGATCGCTTTGATCGGCAATTAGATCATAGAGGATTTCCCCTAAACAAATGACAGACACCGGCGAAGATCTTTGATTGTTAAGCATTGGTGTGGGGTGTGGGGAGCTTTTTTCAGTGATCAGTAGAACTCTTGCAAATTAATTATATGTTATAATGATTGGTCAACTAATTTTACCCCAAAAATCAGTTAATTGGTATATTTGTTCTGAATGAAAACTTGAAGTTTTACTTTTAACTCAAAACTCTTTAGATATGCTTTAATTTGGTTATGAAAACCTCTTTATTTAAGCGGCACAAACTATCTCAATTTTTATAATTGAGAATAAATTCTCCTTGACTTGATTAATGTTTGGCAACTTTTAAGAAGTTGCTATACCTATCCCTAACTCACAGTTATAAATAGCCGCCAACAAGTTAACTCTTAAACTATATATTCGACGAAGATTCCGATATTTACAGGATAATATTTTAAAGATTTTGAGTTTCCTATTTATAGGTTCAATGATAATATTTTCTTTGGCTAAAGCCTTGTTATACTCCTTTTATAAGTCTGTTAATTTTCTATTTTTAGGTTTCTTTTTTGGTGTATAACTATTACTATGGTATTGAGATATTCCCTGATAACCACTGTCTTCTATGCCGGTAGTTAAAGGATGAAAACGAACTCGACTTTTTTAAAATAAACTAAAATCATGACCGCTGCCTTTCCCACAAAAGACACAGATAATTTCCTAGGTATTTTTATCAGCTACTAATTGGGATTTTAAAGTATGATACTAAATCTGGTTATTAAAAACTGAGTATTTATATCCCCTTTTGCCTCTTGCCTGTTGCATGAGTGCCTCTCCTCTATAAGTAGCCTATACTCAACGGATTTAGTATGATAACCTCTTTTACCTGAAAAAAAATCTTTCTGTTTCTTTTGGGGGCGTTCCATGGGAGTTTCCGTTACATCCATTACCGTTACGACCGGTATCTCTGCTTGATTTAGTAGAGCTTTTTTCCCTTTTAAACGAAAGTTTCCCGATTGTCAAAGCATTTTTTCCGTCTTATTTACAATCCGACCTATAGTTGATTCTGATAGTTGACCGCTTGTACCAATGTGAAAATATGTTCTATATTGTCGCCAATATTCTAACGTTACTAAAACTTGTTCTTCTCTAGATAGTTTAGGTTTCAGTCCCCTTTTAGATGGCTTCGGCCGTGAGACTTCGGCGTGAGCTTTTGTCGAACGCTCAGCCGAACGCTGAATTAGATTCAGCTTCAACACTTTTTACTGATTCTACCATCTTTCTGTAGGTTTGTTTATACACACCGAAACGGCGTTTGAACTGTTCATATGATAAGTTTTTATCATCCATACTTTTGCTATATTTATTGGCAAAAGTATGGATGATTTCCTGACCTAAGAGCAGATTTTATTCTTTTTTCGACTTCCATCTAAAAATCGAGAAAAAAGCCAACCGCTCCATTATACCATAAAAAAATTATGCAAGAGGTCTGATGTTTTAATTGATTAGATTTAATATTTATGAGCAAATCCACAAAAGTCGTCATTAAAACCAAAGTTACACCAGCATTACTGGCGCAAATTGATGGGTTAGCGCGGGCGCAAAATCAGTCAATTTATCAATTGATGCTGGCGGATTTAAATCAATATCTTGATCTGGCAGATAATGCGCCTACTCCCACTGATTTATTGCCAATTCTTCAAGATGAATTGAAGTTATTGCAGGCTAAAACTAACAAGATTGATGAATTCAAATAAGAGGTTGATTCTCTATCATTTCGCTTAAAAAATCTCGAACAACTCCTGGCGCAACTGCAATCTCAGCAGTCTTTGACATTAGCTGCTGCTAATTTTTCTGCTGCTGTCGATTTTATTGATGAATTAGATGAGGATGACATGGACGATGAACCAGATGAGATTCTAACCGATTTTATTACATGAATTGTCATTGCGGTTTTCCCTTGTTAACTTACTTGTCAGTAGCTGGAATTCGGATTCGGAAAAACAGGGAAGGTTCCAGGAGAAGATAAGGTAACCAAGCTTGACCGACAAACTCCCAGTCCCCACCCAGACAACGAATCTCAGCGGTGGGAAAAATTTTTACCATCTCTTCGAGGAAGCGCATACGCTCATCACGGTTAGGGGGTTGAAGGGCTTGCTTTAGATGCAGAAACGTTGAATCCTGTAATAAAACTTTACATTGACAAGAATAATACCCCTATAACATCAAATTTTAAGTTGAATAGACAATCCTCCGGAACCAGTGGACATAACTAATATGTTGACACATGAAACTCTGTAAATAGCGCAGTTTATCTAATAAGCTTTTCCCAAATCCTTCTTCAATATCTATTAGCTGTAGAATCAGATAAGCGATAATGCAGCTATAGAGCTGTATGCGGATTCCGTTCTCATTTTTGGTGATTAGATTATCCAACTTTAGAGGCATTTTTAAAAATTTCCACAGGAGTTTTATTTGCCATCTTTGGATGTAAATTTCGGCAACTTCTTCATTGCTAACTGCCCCTTCTCCCTCTAGAGGTAAATCTGTCGCTAGCCGAAATTCTGTTTGACTTTCTAGGTCGCAAAAAGCGACTACTCTTACTTCTATTTGTCTTTTATCTTTTCTGAGTTTACCCTGGCCATTTTCGAGCATCTCTAGGCTAATATTATTTTTCACTCTCAAGACAAAATGCTGGTCAGTGATCTCTAGTAATTCGGTAATTCTTTGATTAGAAGAAAATCCTCTATCCATTACTCCAACTCCATTTAATGGAATTGCTTCTATCGTTTTTTCTCCTTCTTTCGAGTCATGACCTTGACCAAAATGGATGAGGATTCCGACCACCTCTGTTGTGATACTATTGAGACCGGAGAAGAGTTTTACTTGATGCCATCCTTGCGACCATAATAGTTGACTGGTTAAGCTAATTATTGTTGAGTCAATAGGAAATAAAGCTCGCGCATTCTCTATTCCTTTTTTGGCAACTAAACGCTTATTTAATTCGACAATGACTTTCTCAAACGGACTGGTTTCTCTAATTTTGCTTGCCTGAGAAAATGTGGATAAATTTACATTAATTCCTTGAAGTACCATTCGACTGCATAAGTCCCTCATACTGACGATGCTTTTATCTAAAGCAAAACCAATCCAACAGGACAAAAATGTAAAAGTGTCTAAAGCGGGGTAGTCATTTTTAGGCAGTGGTTTGAGAAGCTCTTTTATGATTTTTGAGAAATTCGTCATCAGGGCAAACTCCCTATTGTGAGGGTAATAAGTTGTCTAGATTCTATCTATAATAGCATTTTTTGTCTGACTTTTCTCAACGTTCAACACTTCTGCTTTAGATGCTATACTGGTTCATAGGGTTGTGGAGATTGGTTCTATGTTTCATCAAACCCTACTCCCGCCTACTTTTCAAGCCTTTTGTCTTGTCCTCAGAAATTGATCATGAATAAGAACTTAATCATAGATGTTGGTGTTCATCAGGGCGAAGATACTGAATACTATTTAAAAAAAGGTTTTTGCGTAGTGGGTATAGAAGCTGATCCTCAGCTTTATGAAACCACAAAAAATAGACTACAATCCTATATAAATGATGGTCAACTACAACTTCTGAATCTGGCTATAGCCCCACAAGAAGGTGAGATTATTTTCTATACTAACCTAAATCATAGTGTTTGGGGGACAATTTCTCCAGATTGGGTGAAAAGAAACGAGTTCTATGGGACAAAATCCCTGGAAATCACGGTAAAAAGTGCTAAATTTGAAAACATTTTACAAGAATTTGGGATTCCCTATTATCTAAAAGTTGATATTGAAGGGGCAGACTTGTTATGTGTTAAAGCCTTACGGCAATTCGACAGTAAACCAAAATTTATATCCATAGAATCAGATAAAACGTCTTGGAATAATTTGCTAAAAGAGTTTAAAATATTGAAAGAACTTGGTTATCAAAAATTTAAAGTTATTAACCAACGGAAAATATCCCAACAACTGTGCCCTTTTCCAGCAAGAGAAGGTAAATACTTTGAACATCAATTTGAATTTGGTTCCAGCGGACTTTTTGGAGAAGAAACACCAGGAAAATGGCTTTCAGAAACTCAAGCTATCAATCTCTACAAACGCATTTTTTTGTACTATAAAATATTTAGACTGAATGGGTTTATTTATAATATCAATCTCGGTAAAAAGCTGTTAGAAAAATTCAAAGTTATCGAACCGTGGTATGATACCCATGCTAGTTTATAAGATAGTGTAGCGAAAAAATAGTTTTTAATAATTAAACAAAGGAAAAAATCATGACACATTTTGGCTCTATCTGTCCAGCCGCTACTGGACATTTAAACACAATGAATACCTTGGGACGTGAACTCCAAAGACGAGGACATCGTGTGACAGTATTAGGTATGCCTGATGCAGAAGCAAATGTCAAAGTTGCTGGCTTAGAATTTCGCGCTATTTCACCAGTTGATTTTCCTGTAGGGACAACAGCAAAATTTTATGAAGAGCTAGGAAAACTCACGGGGTTAGCGGCATTGCGTTACACAATTTATTTGTCTGAAAAAACAACAGCTTTATTTTTACTTGATGCCCCACAGGTGATTAAAGATGCGGGAATAGAAGCACTGATAATTGATGAATGTATCTACGGTGGTAGCACTGTTGCTGATTTCCTCAAAATTCCTTTTGTGACAGCTTCTTCGGCGCTAGTCAATGGTTTTGATAATACTATTCCCCCAGCTTTTACAACCTGGAAATATAACCCTGCTTGGTGGGCAAGATTGCGTAATCGTTTGGGATATGGAGTAATTTCTCGTTTTTCCCAACCTATTTACAAAGTGATTTCGGCATATCGCCAAAAGTATGGTATGCCTGCTTGCAGAAATATTAATGATTACTATTCTGTTTCTAAGTTAGCAATTATTAGTCAACAACCAGCAGAGTTTGAATACCCCAGACATGATTTAAACGGAATTCTCCATTTTACCGGACCTCACTTTGATTCTACAGGGAGAAAAACAATTGATTTCCCCTATGAAAAATTGAATGATAAACCATTAATTTATACTTCAATGGGTACATTGCAAAATCGCCTCACTCATATTTTTTATAAAATTGCTGAAGCTTGTGTAGGTTTAGATACACAATTAGTAATTGCCCTAGGAGGTGGATTAGAAACTCAAGCATTACCTAATTTACCAGGAAATCCCATCGTCGTTAAATATGCACCACAATTAGAATTATTACAAAAAGCCAGTTTGACTATTTGCCATTCTGGAACAAATACGGTACTAGAATCTCTGTTTTATGGTGTACCTATAGTAGCTATTCCTATTGCTAATGATCAAGCAGGAGTGGCTACCCGTATTGCTTGGAGTGGCGTCGGGAAATTTATTACTCCTTCAAGTTTGACAATCAATAGATTACGCCAAGCTATTCAAGAAGTGCTAACGCAACCATCTTATAAAGAAAATGCACTTAGATTAAAAACTGCTATCCAAAAAGCGGGGCTCTTCGGGAATTGTTATGCAAATAATTAACTTAAAATAAAATTCGATGAGAGTGCCTACGCCCAAAAGTAGCTGAAACTCATATAGGGAAGGACTTAAGGCATAAACAGG
>NZ_JACJQV010000005.1 GCF_014696875.1 Microcystis wesenbergii FACHB-1317
CCTCGAATGGAAATTTTTTCTTTCTTCCAGACATCGATAATTTTTTGGCGAAAATCTACGGAATAGGGTCTCATAGGAAGCTGGTAAGTTCTATTATTTGTCTATTTGCTTTCTATTGTACCTCATAGCTCCAAGAATTGCTATATATCATCTCTTTGTCCATATTCTTGTAATGCCCATTCATTAAACATTTTTAACAAACTCTGCCATTCAACTCCCATCATTACCCTTCTAATTGTTGAAGAGGATGGGACTCTTTCTGGAATTATGTTAAATTCTTTACTCAGCCTGTGCCGATTATTTTTAGCAAACTCTCCTAGCTCTCTATAACCTGAGTATCCTAGCATTGTTCCCAGTATTATTACTACTAATACTATCCATAAAGGGTGTCTTTTTCCTTGATCTTTCCGAAAGTCCTTGACTTGTTTTAGTTTTTCTATTAAGCTCAACATATATTTGAAAAGTTGCCGGTCACTCCTCATTTTACCTGACAGTGATCGCTTTTACTTTTGATATTCTGATGGGAGAATGAAACAGCCCTAGGGCAAGGGGGGGGGCTTTGCTCTCGGTGTCTTGTGTAGATAATTATGTATTTTTACACCGGTTGTCTTGGGAAAACTTTAATGAATCTCAAGATTTGAAAGCGCAAGTAGAAAACTTTAAAGAGACTTATGGTTGTTAGCCAGCAATCCGTTCATGTCGATAAAATTTATCGAACCAGAGAAAACTTGGCATGGTGCAAGGAAAGAGGGATAAGATTAAGTGGATTACCCTTGGGAAGACCACCGAAGAATCGAAGCGCTGAAATAAAAAAACAAGCTCAAGAGGACGAGAGTTTTCGCAATGCAATAGAAGGGAAATTCGGACAAGCTAAGAGAAGATTTGGTTTAAATCTGTGCATGACAAAACTACCTGAAACTTCAGAAACGTCCATTGCTCTTACCTTTTTGGTTGTCAATCTTTCCCGACTGCTTCGGCAGTTTTTTGGGCTTTTTTTGTCTTTCTTGATTTTGGGGCGAACAAAAGAACTAAGATGTCGGCAACGCTTTAATAAAAATTATGTTAAAAGTGATTTTACTCAAGTAAAACTTATCACTTGGGCGACAAATTATTGGCACTCAATAGCATAATTCTTTGAGCGACTTTTTCAGCAAGCCCTAATTATAATGCCAATTCCAATTGGTCAGGCAGCCGATGAAAGCGGCTGGGAAATATTGACGCTCCCATCGCACTCAAGCGAGGGATTCCCTGTTCATCCAGTTACCTTATCTCCCACATTCCGCACCCTCAACTGTCACATAAGCTGTCCCCCTCCAGAAACTTGAGTAAAAATACTTAGCTGGTGAAGGTTTTCTCGGCACCAGCTAGGGCGGTCTTGAGACCCCTAATTATGAAAAAATAGGAATTGTTGGAAAACTGAGGCGAGTGGACTGTTCGACCATGAATCAATCAACAGAAATTGAAGTCAAAAATCTAGACCATCTGGGATTAGTAGCCGGAATT
>NZ_JACJQV010000050.1 GCF_014696875.1 Microcystis wesenbergii FACHB-1317
AAACTTTTGCGGACTTATGGGAAGTTGTTAGTCGGTGGAAATGTCATTTTTAGGTGACAGATGGATGGAAAGTTTATCCTAATTTTATCCCCGACGGAGATCAGATTATTAGCAAAACCTATAGGACTAGAGTAGAGGGAGAAAATCCTAGGCTAAGACATTATTTGGCCAGGTTACATCGAAAAACTCTTTGTTATTCCAAGTCTGAACAAATGCTCAGACATTCAATTCGATTACTAATTCACTACCTAAAATTTGAAGATGTTCCAGTTCCTCATTCAAATAACAGAAATTATTTTCCTCTGAATGCTCGCCATTTTGCCTAATCATACCTTAATTCAGCAACGCCAACAATTCTAACTCGTTTAATTTGGTCTAGAGGATAAAAGTTTAGGTCTCTAGTTCCTTTTAGTTTAATCGTGCCAATGTTTTTCTTATCTGTGAAAGTTATTTTCTTTCTATCCTCCGATAGTTGACCTCCAGAGTTTTTATATTCCACAGAACGATTATTTTTCTGAAACTTAGTATAACCTTTTTTACCTTTAACCTTTTTCTGACAATTGTCATAGAAACGAGCAATAGAAGACCAATCTCGTTCAGCAGATGCTTGTCTAGCAGTAGAATTTAAAGCATCGACAAACTTGAACTGTTGGGCGAGAACTGCACAATATTTATTGAGAGAATATTTATCGATTTTGTCTTCTCTCTTGGCATCCATCCAAAGCCTTAAAGCCTTATTACGGATGAATTGTACTGTACGAATAGCTTCATCAATGGCAGAACAATGACTAGGCTTAAGCACGGCTTTCATTTCTAAGACAATCATTGTTTATCGACCTCAAACAACTTATTTGGAGTTAACCTGTACAGCATAGATTGTCAAGATTTTAGTTGACATCGAAGCTCTTACATCGAAGCCCCTCGAAATGTGTCGAAGTGTCGTGCTTCGTGTCACTGAGCCTTGACATTGAGCCTTGACATTGAGCCTTGACATTGAGCCTTGACATCGAAGCCCCTCGAAATGTGTCGAAGTGCTGTGTTATATTGGTCGGGGTTTCATCCCGTCGCTAAAATCGAGGGTCTTCACCCCGACATTTGAGATAAAATATCAATATAGAACCCAGAGGTCAGAGATCTATGCTTAAGAACTCCCCAATCATTAGCGCATCCCCTGAGATTATGGGCGGTACTCCAGTGTTTACCGGTACTAGGGTTCCTGCTCAAACGCTACTGGACTATCTTAAGGCAGGAGAATCCATAGACGATTTCTTAGATGGATTTCCAACTGTCACCAGAGAGCAGGTCATCGCCTTACTGGAAGAGGCCGGGAAACGGGTTATTGGTATGACGGTATAGCATGAAGCTCCTGTTGGATGAGTGTATTGATCGCAAGCTTTCAAGAGAATTTCCTGGCTACGAAGTAAAAACAGTTCCGCAAATGGGATGGGCAGGAGTCAAGAACGGACAACTTCTTGCCCTTGCAGAGGCAGAGTTTGATATTTTCCTTACCGTTGATCGGAATCTCTCATTTCAGCAGAATCTGCCACAGTTTGATATTGCGGTAATTGTTTTACAAGTACCCTCCAATCGTTTAGGCGATCTCAAACCTCTAGCACCTCAAGTTTTAGCTATTTTAGCTACCGTGGCTAAAGGACAAGCTACAGTGGTCAGTGCCTGAAAGTGTAGGTGAGCAATCTATTCTTGTGCCAGAAATTGTTAAACCAGGCTGGCGTTGCTGACTTTGGGTATGAATCATTGCATCTACATTTTTTAAAACTCAGGCTCAAACTGACTTTTTGATATATGCACTCATTAGCATTCATACCTTGATTAAGCAACGCCAAAAGTTTTTGTGCCCAATAATTTCTGCTAGATGTTTCCAAGTAGGAAGATAATGGGATTCGTCCGTTCCTTGACCAGGGAAAGTCGCTCCCAACAAAGGCAGGCCATTTGGGTCTAAAGTAGCTAACATTTGACGATATTGAACTAAGTCAGGGCGGCGGTCTTTGCTATAGCCAAAGTTCAGCAGGGATTCCTTATCGCTCTGCTCCGAGGGCTCATGGTAAACGGAAAAACTCGTCCTATCACTGCGGGCTTGGTCAGTGGGTAATTCATAAGCCCGAATCAGATGTTGTCCTAACTTGATTTCGATGGTCTCAATGGCTTGATGTTCCTCACAACCCAAAAGCTTTAATAAGTCAGCCAAGCGGTCATCAGTCGCATCTTTTCAACCAATTTTCCAGCCGGTTGCCCATTCTAAGGTGCGATGATGGAATGCCACCCATGCTTCAACAGCACAGAGTCGATGGTCAGCTTGACTAATCATATAGGTTAACAATAAGACCGCCAGTTGACCGTAGCTTAATCCTTGTCGATTGCCATGAGGGGATGGGAACTCTTGGTCAATTTAACGCGATGTGCGACTTAATATTCGTTAACAAGATTATCGAATTGAAGAGGATCAATATTATGACGATTAAGCCAGAAACAAACAGTATGAGCTAAAATCTTGCGATTAAGACGACTGGTGAAATGCCACATATCTCTGGCTCGAACCTTCTCAATATTAAATCTGTCAACAAGTTGACCAATTACTGTTTCAATCAAGCGGCGAAAACGTTGCATTAATCGAATTACAGTCTGGTTACGTTTTTCTAGCATATTAGAACGTAGAGGGGTAGGCAAAGTAATACCACACCTGGCAAGTTCTGAAGAAAAAAACTCACTTAGATATCCCTGATCAGCAATTAATTGACCTTGAATTTGAGTGACTAAATCCCAAAGTGCTTCACGTTCACTCCCATTGGCAGCAGTAAGAGTAAATCCAGTAATTACTCCCGTTCCACTAATCAGTAAATGCCCATGAAACCCATAATATGTCTGTTTTTTGGCAGCACAAAAACCATAATCTGCTTCTCCTCGAAAACTACGACAATTGGGAGCGCGACTGAAACAACATAAAGGTATTGGTAATCCATCAATCAAATGAAGTTCTTCTGAAAATGCCCCTAACTGCCTTGCTAGTCTTTGTTGTAGAACTTCCTTATACTGCCAAAAATTTGCTGCTTGACGGATAAAAGCAGCTCGACTGTTTAAATGAGGAAATAGTTTTAGCCAATGACGATGGAAGTATTTCCAAATCTCTTTGTCTGTATCCATTCCCAAAAATTCTGCAACTATTTCCATTGTTAAAACTTCACTCGCACTCAAGGCTGGAGCAAAACCTCGTCTCTTGATTGGGTAGGTCTGAGTAATTTCAATCAACAAATCGTCGATACAGCAGAATACAGCAATGATAAACTCTTCAATAGAAAACATTGGCTCTTCTCGACTTTGTGTGATAAGTTTAACTTATATAGTAGCGATCAATCTTTGTGTCCTTTGTGTCTCTGTGGTTCGTTCCACTCACTGCCCCAAGACTGTATCTTAGAATACATTTTACCCACCAAACCTGGGAGAGCCAAACATTTTCCCTCATTCCACTCACTGGTAACGATTTTCTCGCTCCAGATACGGATGTGGGAATTTTCTTTTCAATCTTTTATACAATCACCTTTTGTAACCAAACAATAAGTCGCACACTGCGTTCAATTAATTTTTCAATCTCCATTTGTTTCAGCCAATGGATGATCACTGGCAGGTCGTCGGCTCTTTCTGATTCAGTTTCTCTCAAGGTGAAATGCCTCTCTCATCTCTCAACTGCTTACCCAGAATACACTTGAGACGATTTATTAGGCTAGAGGCACTTCATTTGAGCGAACCGTGAGTCCTATCGCGAACAATGGCAACCTGAACGAGGTTTTCATCGTTTTAAACGAGGTCGTCTTCCCGCCTTACCCATCTACTTCCAGGATGAACAAAAGATTCGAGGCTTGATGTTTTTGTTGACGATTGCCCTGCAAGTTTTTACTTTGATGGAGTTTGTGGTTCGCCGTCAGTTAGTGGAACAAAAAAAGCTTCTCGCTGGCCTCTATGATGGCAATCCCAAACGCACCACCGAACGCCCGACGGCGGAACGATTGTTAGCCGCTTTCAGTGGCATTACGCTCTATTTTCACCGAGATGGGTCAACCGAAATGACGGGTCTTAATCCTCTCCAGAAACGGATTTTAGCGCTGATGAAAGTTCCTGAATCTATCTACATTCTTCCCTCGCTAGTTTCTGGCTAGGGGGACTGAGCGACTGAGATGTCTCTAATCCTTATGGTGACTGAATTTTGACCGATTTATTGTGCTAAAGGCTTTTCAAATGAGCGAACCGTGAGACAGGAGTAGGGACTGGGGAGTTTTTTGCTGTGAACAGTAAACAGTAATCAATTACCTGAAAACTAAAATCTGATCACTGATAACTGATAACTGATAACTGATAACTGATAACTGATCACTGTAATTAGGAATCAACTTGACTAAGAGAGGAACGTCTTTTAAAAGGAATTAGTTTTTTGATTAATTCAGGTGTAATTAAGCCTTGGGGATAAAAAATCGTTCCCAAAACAATTAAAATTCCAAAGATAATCAAACGACCATCGCGCAAGAAATTCCCTAACCAAATTGGTAAACCATTCACGCCGCCGAGAGCGCGTAAAACTTCGGGCAAAGCAGTTAAAACAATGCCTCCCACCACCGGCCCGACAAAAGTTCTTGAACCACCAATTAAAACGAAAGCCAAGAAAATAATACTGGCATCAAAAGTTCCTTGACGGGAATTCCAAGTATTGAGAAAATGGGCGCTTACCGCTCCCACAACTGCCGCTAAAACTGCCCCGAAAGTGAAGGATAAAACTTTGTGATAGGTGGGATTAATTCCCATGGCCGCAGCTGCCAATTCATCGGCACGAATGGCATTAAATGCCCGACCAATTTTGATGTTTTCTAACCGGTAGAGAAACAGCATAGTTAGGAATAAGAGGGGCAAAGCCAGCCAAAGGTAGGCTAATTGAGTAGTGAAAGGTTGGGGAATGGCGAAAATACCGACTGCACCGCCGGTTATCTCGAGATTAAGGGCAATAATTCTTAAAATTTCTACCCAAGCGATCGTGGCAATAGCTAAATAAATACCTCGCAAACGGAGAACAGGAATACCTAAAACTATGGCTAATATTCCCGAAATAATGCCAGCAATTAACATTTCTAAAAAGACCAAAGTAAGGGGATAATTGCTACCAGTATTAGTAAAAACTTTCGTGGAAAGAATGGCGGCAACATAACCACCTAAAGCGTAAAAACCGGGGGTTGCTAAGGATAATTGACCGGCCATTAAGGGCAGATAAATTGAAATGCCTAAAATGGCTCCAAATACCATTGAAACAATTAAAAAACCATAGGTGTTAAAAAAGTCAGCCATATTTTCAGTGAGCGGTTATTGGGTGTTTAAGTTAGGGGAGTCAATTAGCTAATTTTATCACCGTTCTCTCCCACCTCATTCTCCGGTAATTCTCGAAATTATCATGATTTTTTACTTGGCACTTTTCCTATATGGTAGCGTTAGCCACCTTAAAAGCAGACGGGATGATCGGTGATGGGAAAAGGTATCTTACTTAACTTTGTCTGGGAAAAAATTCAGGGGAATTTATGAGACAGCAGCATTGGTTAGTTAACTCGGAAAACCGGTTCCTCGGACTCCTACGGTTGAATTTCCTGATAAAATCGCAGTAGCGGGCGCAAAAGTCCTAGAAGCTGAGGATATCATCAGTTTTACCCCAGAAGCGATCCATCAGGTGCAGGCGATCGGTGAGAAACCAGTAATATGGTTTTAAACGTTTTCAATTCGATCCTCTCACTAATCGAGCAGTTAATTTTTAGGTTAGAGAAATGATAGATAAATGAGAGGATCATGAGATAAATATGAAAGTTTTTTGGGGAAAAATTAGTTAAGATAGGGGGAAATTAAAAGATAAACAACTATAGATGTTTACTTCACTCGAACTTTTGACCATTTCCTTTGTGGCCGTGGGATTAGCCGCCGATGCCGTGGCCGTTTCTCTGACCAGTGGCCTGATGATTCGTCATATTCATGTTAATAAGGCTTTGAAAATTGCTTTGTTTTTTGGCGGATTTCAAGCGATTATGCCGATGATCGGTTGGGGTATCGGCCTAACTTGTCGCGAGTTTCTCGCCTCTTTTGACCACTGGATCGCTTTTATTATTTTAGGGGCGATCGGCAGTAAAATGATCTACGAAGCGGTTCAAAATGATGACGAGGAAAAAAAATTTAATCCTCTAGATTCCTATACTTTAATCGGATTAGCGATCGCTACTAGCATCGATGCTTTAGTAGTTGGTTTGGGTTTATCGATGATTAAAACTCCCTTACTTTTAGCTTGCACTGTCATCGGTTCTATTACCTTTGCTTTATGTTTTATAGCTGTTTTTATCGGGCATAAATTCGGTAATTTATTTAGTCAAAAGGTGGAAATTCTCGGCGGTTTAGTTTTAATATTAATCGGCAGTAAAATCCTCATTGAACATTTAATTGCCTAGATTATCTCCATTTTTCACTATCCTCCCTATTTTCCCCGACTGTTTCAACAGGGGAGTGGCTAATTCGGGATAACCGGCCTCAATTAAAGCCTGATCTCTGATGCGACAGGAATCGCATAAACCACAGGGTTCAACTTCACCTTGATAACAAGACCAAGTATCAGCAATGGGAACCCCTAAACTAACAGCACGACGGACGATATCTACCTTACTATCCATCACCAAAGGGGCAATTAATTGGGGTGCTTTCCCTTCTAAACCCGCTTTTGATGATAAATTAGCTAAAGTTTGAAAGGCATCTAAATACTCGGGACGACAATCGGGATAACCAGAATAATCCACCGCATTAATTCCTAAATATATCGCCTCCGCTGCCCTTGCTTCTGCTAAAGAAAGAGCGATCGAAATAAAAACTGTATTTCTCCCCGGCACATAGGTAATCGGGATAATATTCGGGTTAATTCCCTCTTGGGGAATAGCAATAGATTGATCCGTTAAAGCGGAACCTCCCCACAAAGATAGATTGACTTCGATCAGATGATGTTCTTTAATATCGAGGAAATTAGCAATTTTTTTCGCCGCTGCTAATTCCCGCTCGTGTCTTTGTCCATAACGAAAGGAAAGGGCGATTAATTGATAACCAGCAGCTAAAGCGATCGCTGCTGTTGTCGCTGAATCTAATCCCCCGGAAAGTAAAATAATTGCCTTTTTTGTCATTACCCTAATGTCACCTGTGCTTGTTGATAATTAGCTACTAAGATAAATTGTTTTAGCCACTGCGAACCTAACAAAATCTCCTGAATTGCCTCCCCTGCAAAGACGGGAATTTCGTATTCCTGACCATCAATTCTTACTCTGCCTAAATATATATCAAAAAATGCTTCTCCTTGGGCGGTGCGTAACTTATCTTGGTTTAAAAATGGCCATTCAAGACTGCGAGCATCTTGGTCATTCATAACACAAAACTCCGTGAAACCAGTATCTAGCATAGCTTCTACAGGTAACACCAGGCCATTAGGGCTGACTAAATCGATATCAAAATAAATTTGACCATTTTCTCCAAATCTCCCTTCAATCATATTCTGCCACTAACTCCAGTTTCATTAATGCCAAAGATATGATGGATTTTGTCGGGATATTTTGCCCTTGCTTTTTTACTAGCCACTTCTTTGTCGGGATCGATAAAATAATCGCCGCTATCGGGTTCGATCGCAATATACCAACCATAGTAATGTTTCATTAACCGGGGCTGTAAACTCTGAAAAATCGGCCAACAACGATGATAAAATTCTAATTGTCGGGCGCGATGTTTGGCCTTTTCTTCCTCTGTAGATTGCATCTCCGGAAAAACTCGACCACGACGCACTACTCGTTCAGAATTATTGTTAGACATAGTATTTAACCTCTTGTTAGTCAATTAGGGGTTGGGAATTATGAATTATGAATTGGGGAGATGGGGAAGTGGGGAAGTGGGGAGACCACTTCGTGCGCGTTGCGGGGGGAGATGGGGAGATGGGGAGATGGGAGCAGGGAGAAAAAAGCTGATAACTGACTGCTGACTGCTGACTCCTGATAACTGATAACTGATCACTGATAACTGATCACTGATAACTGACTAGCGGACTCCTAAAAACTTATGGGTTTGGAGACTGAGACGCCATTGGGGATGTCGGAGAACATAATTAAAGACTAACTCTTTGCTTTCCACTGTATTCCATTCGGGTTGCAGATATTTAATCACCCCTTCCGATAACTTACTTTCCTGCATAGCTGCCCAGTCTAAATCCTCTGGATGAGCCACGACAATTTTTAACTCATTCACCCGTGCATAAATACTAGGATCGGGCATTTTATAAGTTTTAGGAGAAAAAGTCACCCAATCGAAAACCCCAGTAAAAGGATGAGCGCCAGAAGTTTCTAAATGTACCCGTAAACCCTGATTTTTTAATTCCTTGGTTAAAGGATCAAGGTTGTGCATTAAAGGTTCACCCCCGGTAATCACCACCATAGCGGGGTTAGCGTCTTTTGCCATCTCTACCAATTCCCCCAGGAATTGTTGGGGATAACGGTGGGCATTCCAAGACTCTTTTTGGTCACACCAAGGACAATAGACATCGCAACCTCCTAAACGGAGGAAAAAAGCATTGCTTCCCGTCCAAAAGCCTTCGCCCTGGACAGAATGGAAAGTTTCGACAACAGGATAGGTACAATGGTTTATGCTAACCGTTTTCATAGAATCAGTATTATAGAAAATATGGACATTCCCCTAAACTTCGCCAAATACACCCAATGGTCCGGTATTGCCACGCTGGTTTTTTTGGTACTCACGATTATCGCTTTTCTCGTCGGTTGGGGAATCCGCTTTCGTCTCGTCGGTGTTACTAGCTTTATGGCTGTGTTGACGGTGGGGATTTTCGGTCTTGGGTTGGGATTATTTACCCGCACAGAAATTCCGGGGGCGGTGAGATTCTCCCTTGTCTATGATAACGGAGCTAATCAAGCTGTTATCTCCCTGCCCAATACCGTTACTCCCGAGCAAGTGGAAGCAACCCTAAAACAAGCCGCTAGTGACTTGTTTTCCTCCGGTCGCGCCGGTGCTGGCGGTAATAATCAATTTATCATTAGCGCTCGCACTCTCGTTCACCCTCAGCCCGGTTTATCTGCTCCTTTGTACTTGGGACAGATTAAAAAATCCTTCTCCGCCCCGGGGGATAATACTCCTGAACTACAGCTTTTTCCCGAAAGTTTCGCTAAAATTAGCCAATAATCCTGAGAGGTTGTCAAAAAATGTCCAATGCTGTCGCTGTTTTGCCCCTGTTAATCGCCCCCGCACAAGTGATTCGGGGTGACAATGCCCTAGAAGAATCCACCGGCAAGTTAGCGGATTTGGGTAAACGTCCCCTGGTGGTGGGCGGCGATCGCAATTTAGCTTTTTTGTCATCTCCCCTAAAAAATCTCACTCCTAGCTATCACAGTTACGCCCCCGATTGTTCGGAAAATTCCCTAGCATATTTAAAGGCATCTGTCAAGAGTCACGAGGCAGATTTTATCATCGGTGTGGGTGGCGGCAAAGCCCTCGATACGGCCAAATTACTCGCCCATCAGTGCCATTTGCCGATCGCCACGATTCCCACCTCCGCCGCTACCTGTGCCGCTTGGACAGCCCTATCTAACGTCTATTCTGACGCGGGGGCGTTTCTTTACGATCTGTCCCTAGCCCGTTGTCCGGATTTATTAATTCTCGATTATGGTATTATCCAAACTGCCCCGAAAAGAACCTTAATCGCCGGTATTGGCGATGCGATCGCTAAATGGTACGAAGCTTCCGTCAGTAGCGGTCATTGCACAGAAACCTTAATCATTGCCGCTGTCCAACAGGCCCGGGTTTTGCGGGATATTCTTTTCCAAAAATCCCCGGCAGCCCTGGAAAATATCGGCGGGGAGGACTGGAAACAGGTGGTAGATGCCACCGTTTTATTAGCCGGAGTAATCGGCGGTTTAGGGGGCGCTAATTGTCGTACCGTGGCCGCCCATGCAATTCATAATGGTTTAACCCATATTCCCGCTTGCCATCACGCGCTCCACGGGGAAAAAGTCGCCTACGGCATTCTCGCCCAATTGCGTCTAGAGGAAATAGTTTTGGGTAATCAATTAGCAGTATCGGCCCGGGGGCAACTAATCCAGTTTTATGAACAAATTGGGTTACCTAAATCCCTAGAGGATTTAGGATTAAAAGATGTTTCCCTTGCCCAATTGCGCCACGCGGCCGCAATTGCCTGTCAGCCTAATTCGGACATTCATCGTCTGCCTTTTACGGTTTCCCCCGAACAAGTTATGGCGGCCATGGTTTCTACTACCACTGCCGATACAATCGGGCAGAAAGTTAAAGCTAATTAACGGGAATATTTTCGGGACTTATTAATAATGAAAAATTATCAACAGAATCACTTATCATTGAAGAAACAGAATTTACCCTTAGCATCATAACTTTTTCCTATCTGATTTATTCAGCAAGCCCTAATTAGGGGTCTCAAGACCCCCCTAGCGGGCGCAGAGAAAACCCTCACCAGCTAAGTCTTTTTACTCAAGTCTCTAGAGGGGGACGGCCAATGTGACAGTTGAGGGTGCGGAATGTGGGTTCGTACTTATTGTGCCGACTATTGTCTCGTTCTTATTTGAAATAACTATAAATTACGAACAGCTTAACGCACCAATTTAAAAGGGGTTAGGTTTCGGGGAGCGCAGGCTGTTCAGTTCTGCGAGGATGGCTGAACTACCGTTGATCGCAGCGGCAGCCACCGGGTTGAGTCCCCAAAATGCCCCGACTGCCACCACTAACAGGTTGGGCAGAGTAGCGATCGCCAAACTCCTGTCTGCAGTCGCAAAGGTATGCCTCGCCAGGGCAAAGGTGTAGCCGAGGGGCTGGAGATCGTGGCTGTGGAAGATGACATCTGCGGCCGCTGCAAATTCCCCTCTCCCTAGAGAAATAACCACCTGATCCTCCTGGGCAGCCAAGCAATCACTACCACTGTCGGTTATCCAAGCGGCCCGCTTACCTTGGCGGCGCAACTGTTCTCGGAGGCACTCAACAGCAGCCGCATCGGTGGCGAAGTGGATGCACTCAGAAGGGATGCCCCAACTCACCAGCAGCTCCGGGGTAATCAAGTCCTGGAAACTTTCGCAGGTAAAGGCCAGAGTATCCACCTGAGCCAACTTTTCCAGTACCCTGGCATTGCGGATGTAAACGCCTTGTCGCGCTGCCGCCGTCAGGGCCGAAACCACTGCCAAGGGAGTAACGCCCCGCAGAGAAACCCCGATGTCGAGGGGTAACACCGCACTCGCTCGCCCCAAGTCCCCCGTCAGGATTGCCCAAGTGCCACTCAGGAGCAAAGTGGGGACGATCGCTCCTTGGGCGACGGGTTTGAGGTTCTGGAGTAGTTCGGTTTTTTCGACGGAATCTAGCCACCCTTCTCGATCTGCCTCGGGAACGGGAGCGAACCGCTGCCGGTCGGAAAGCCAGTGGATTTCTGCATCTTCTTGCTCGAACAGCAGGTATAGCTCGTCTTCTAGCTGTTGGAGCTTGCTCTGGCGCAGGCTCTCTCCCACTGCCGCCAGATTGAGGGCGAGTGCGCCAGCTACACCGTTGCCCTGGAGCAGTTGGTAGCTCAACCAGAGGGCATCGAGGCAGTCTATTGTCACTTGTCCCTGCTGGGTGAGGGCTTGGCCAACCCTCTGCCAGAGAGGAATTGAAGCCGCAAGGACAATTCCCCCCACAATCGAGAAGGGCAGTTCTAGGGGAGCAGCAGCGATCGCCACGGCTAGGGTTAAGGCCGGCAGCCCTAAAGTTGGCCAAGTCTCCTGATTGCCTCGGTCGGCCTCCTCTGGCTCTCTTTCCCGGCTGGCCACTAGGATGGCCGCTTGCAAGTAATCTAGGATGGCCGTTGCTGACAGCATTTCCGCCGGGTAGGAGACAATCAGGGAGCAGGCGGCGGCATTGATGCGGCTCTCGCTGATGGCAGTGGTTCTCAGCAGCGATCGCTGTAAGCGTCTGGCAAATTCGTCATCCCAATTGAGGCGGGGAATGCGAATTCGCAGCCGCCCCGGAATTTGATGGGCGACTTGCCAATCTACCCGCTCAGGGGGCTCTGGGGAATTTTCTGCCGCTTGAGCCGGCGCGGGAGTCAGAGTTGTTGTCGTCATGGTGAGATGATTCTAGAGAGGCCACCGACCGGCAGCGGGACGAACAAGACATTCAACAACAGGCTGGCAGCGGCGACGAGAGATTGACCATTTGAAAACGCCCGACTTCGCCGATCGGGTGCATTGGCTTGTTAGCTGACGATCTTAGCGTTCCCAGCCGTTGATCATTCTGGTTGTTTCCGCCACCTTTGATTCATCTCCTTGTTCCGGCTTGTACCAAAGCTCAAACCGTGCTTCGTATTTGTTGCTCCAGTCTCCTTCGTACACGACCACCTCAGCATTGTATGGAAAGAATGTCTTGCCAGTGGCAGACAAGCCCACATGGCGTATCGAACTCCTCGTCAGGTCGTCCTCGGATAGTCGTTGTCCAGATTTCACGTCATAGACCCTTGCGTACACATATCCGGCAGCGCTTGGGTTAACTGCTGCGTTAAGCAGGTATATCCCCGGCTGCATTCCATCGGAAACGGTGAAGTGCGAGGCATTCGGACGATTGGTTCAGTAAAGCGAGTCAACGGGCATCACAACGGTTGTTTTGATTTCGTCCTTAGGTTGCGACAGGGGCCCGCCGTAGTTGGATCCGATTGGGTTGCAACCGGCCACTATGGCGGCGATCAGCAGAACGACGACGGACGTTTTGTGGTACATGTGGCTAGCTAACTATTAATTATAGAGAAACTTTCCGTCTTCATACCTTTATCCTTATTCCTACCCAACCCGATTTTTGAGGCTATTTTTTTCTTTTTTATCTTCCCTCAAAAACCCTATATATATGGGCGCACGGATTCCCATTATATATAAACAATAAAGCAAGTCTCGCCATTTGTCAAGGGTTTTTGGAAAAAAATCGAGCCGATACTAAAGATATATCTTCCCAAGAGCAGCTCAAAGCGATCGATGACTTGGGAAAATTAGCACAATCGGACAAACCCCAATTCAGTCGAGTCGGTTAGTTAACTAAGTTTTTCTTCAGGAAAAGTTGCTTGAAACTCATCGAGTAACTCATCCAACTCCTCAAGAGCTTGATTGACATCCAATCTCAACCCCCCAATGTCGGGTTGATCGCGCAATTGCAGTAAATAATCGCGTTTATTAGCCATTTGTTGCACTTTATCGATCAAGCTGGTTTTATCCATAATTCACCCTCTGGTACTGACTGCGATTATATATCAGTCAGCCCGTATCAGTAGCTCTCCTGCAAAAATCAAAAAGCTTCCGTTAGGTGAGGAGACAGGAAACTCCGAGACAGGAGGAGAAAAAAGACAAGAGACAAGTATAATGCTATAAAAACGAAAATTATGGCAAATTTATCTGATATTTTCGATATTTTAGCCATATAGCGGCTCGATAACTTACTTTGGCAGGGGATATACTAATAACTTATCAGTGATCAGTGATCACTGATCACTGATCACTGATAACTAATAACTGATAACTGATAACTGACTTTTCTATGTCCCCTCTCAATTCTCACCGCACAGAAATAACTACCGTTGCCGATCCTATTTATCTAGAAATATTTAAAAATCTCTATCAATTTATTGCCGAAGAAATGGGTATTACTCTCCAAAATACGGCAGCAAGTGTCAATATTAAAGAGCGCCTAGACTTCTCCTGTGCTATCTTTGATGAGTTAGGAAATTTAATCGCTAATGCTCCTCATATTCCCGTCCATTTAGGCTCTATGTCCGATAGTGTCAAAAGTTTAATTCAGGATAAAGGGGAGACGATTCGTACAGGGAATGTTTATCTAGCCAATAATCCTTATAATGGCGGTACTCACCTGCCGGATGTCACAGTAATTAGTCCTATTTTTGACCGCCAAAATCAGGAAATATTATTTTATCTTGCCTCCCGGGGACATCAAGCTGATATCGGTGGCATTACCCCTGGTTCTATGCCTCCCCATTCTGTCCATATTAGCGAAGAAGGAATTTTATTCGATAACTTTTTGCTGGTAGCGGCGGGACAGTTTCGGGAAAAAGAATTAATTAATCACTTAACTAATAGTCCTTTTCCTGCTCGCAATATCGCCCAAAATATTGCCGATTTTCAGGCACAAATAGCCGCCAATGCCAAGGGGGAAAGAGAATTACATAATATGGTTGATCGCTACGGATTAGCTATGGTTAAAGCCTATCAACAGTTCGTTCAAGATAATGCCGAATTAGCGGTGAGAAAAGCTATATCTGTCTTAAAAGATGGTGAATTTACTTATTATATGGATAACGGTGCTGTCATCAAGGTAAAAATTAGCATAGATATTAATAATTGTCAAGCAACCATCGATTTTACTGGCACATCTGACCAGTTAAATAATAATTTTAATGCCCCCCTGGCAGTGACAAGAGCGGCGGTTTTATACGTTTTTCGTACCCTTGTGGAGGAGGCAATTCCTTTAAATGCTGGCTGTTTCAAACCCCTCCATTTAATTATCCCATCTGGCTGTTTTCTTAATCCCGTTTATCCGGCGGCCGTGGTAGCGGGAAATGTGGAAACTTCCCAGGCAATAGTTAATACTTTATACGGTGCTTTAGGCATTCAAGCAGCCAGCCAAGGGACGATGAATAATTTCACTTTTGGCAATCAAGAATATCAATATTATGAGACTATTTGCGGCGGTTCTGGTGCGGGGGCAAATTTTGCGGGAACTGCTGCCGTACAAACCCAAATGACTAATTCCCGTCTCACTGATCCGGAAGTATTAGAAATGCGCTATCCTGTGTTAGTAGAAAGTTTTAGCATTCGCCCCGATAGTGGCGGCAAGGGACAATATTCTGGAGGTGATGGTGTGATTAGAAGAATGAAATTTCAAGAGGCTATGACTGCTAATATTCTGTCGGGTAATCGCCTGATTCCCCCCTTTGGACTAGCGGGAGGAAAAGCCGGTAAAATAGGACGTAATGCCGTGGAAAGAAACGATGGAACTATCGAAGAATTGCCCGGCACTGCTACTGTAGAAATGAACCCCGGTGATATTTTTATTATTGAAACTCCCGGCGGTGGTGGCTATGGAAATTGTTGAACGATAACTTTAATTTTAATTAAGTACCTAAGCAAAATTAAGTAAGTGGTTATAATTAAATTAAAGATGGATCCCCCCTTAATCCCCCCTTAATAAGGGGGGTGTCTGACGATTTACTGATTAATTTATGACAATTATCTTAGCGATCGAAACCAGTTGCGATGAAACGGCTGTGGCTATTGTTAACAATAACCTGGTGTTGAGTAGTGTGGTTTCTTCTCAAATTGATCTCCATCGTCTCTATGGCGGTGTTGTGCCAGAAATGGCCTCCCGACAACACCTAGAAACCATTAATTTTTGTCTAGAAAAAGCTTGGCAAGAAACGGGGTTAACTTGGTCAGAAATTGATGGAATAGCCGCCACAGTTGCTCCCGGTTTAGTAGGTGCTTTAATGGTGGGAATGACAGCAGCCAAAACCCTGGCTATTATCCACGATAAACCCTTTATCGGCATTCATCATCTCGAAGGTCATATCTATGCTTCCTATCTCGCTGAATCCGATCTTAAACCCCCCTTTTTATCTCTTTTAGTCTCCGGGGGTCATACCAGTTTAATCCATGTGCAGGCCTGCGGCAAATATCAACAATTAGGAACCACTAGAGATGATGCAGCCGGAGAAGCTTTTGATAAAGTGGCACGATTATTAAACTTAAGTTATCCCGGTGGTCCGATAATCGATCGCATGGCTAAAGATGGTAATCCCCAAGCTTTTCCCTTACCTGAAGGTAAAATATCTTTACCAACCGGCGGTTTTCATGCCTACGATTCCAGTTTTAGTGGTTTAAAAACGGCTGTTTTGCGCTTAGTAGAGAAATTCGAGCCAGATAATTTACCTGTAGCTGATATAGCCGCTAGTTTTCAAGATACGGTAGCCAGAAGTTTAACCCGTCGGACAATCAATTGTGCCTTAGATTATGGCTTAAAAACTATCGCGATCGGGGGAGGAGTGGCTGCTAATAGTGCCTTAAGAAATCATCTGCAAACTGCCGCCAAAAATCATCATTTAACCGTCTATTTTCCGCCGCTTAAACTCTGTACCGATAACGCCGCTATGATTGCTCGCGCTGCCGTTGATCATTATGATCTTGGTCATTTTTCTGACCTTTCCCTAGGTGTTCGTTCCCGTTTACCTTTAAGCGAAGTTATGCAATTATATAATACGTCAGATTTTTAGCTATCAGCCTTGAATCAGTGATCAGTGATCAGTTATCAGTTATCAGATATGAGTTTTCAGTTCACTGTTTACTGTTGACCGATCACTGAAAAAAGCTCCCCACTCTCCTATACCTTTTAAACAGGATTTAGTCTGACCTATAGTGGCACAAGTCCACCCTACAATTGATCAAATGTTTGGCTTTTTAAATCTCAATAAACCCCCCGATTGGACTTCTCACGATTGCGTGGCCAAAGTCCGCAAAATTCTGAAGACAAAACGAGTCGGCCATGGCGGAACTTTAGATCCTATGGCTACGGGAGTTTTACCGATCGCCGTCGGTGCTGCCACCCGATTACTGCCCTATTTACCCGAAAATAAGGCTTATCGGGCAAAAATCCAGTTAGGACTCAGCACCGATACCGATGATATTACGGGAAAAGCGATCGCCACTTGTCCCTGTGGCGATTTAACTTTAGAGGCAGTTAAGCCCCATTTAGCGGAATTTATCGGCAATATTGCCCAGATTCCGCCGATGTATAGTGCTATTCACAAGGATGGTCGCCGTCTCTACGAATTGGCGCGCAAAGGGGAAATAATCGCAGTGGAGCCTCGTCAGGTCAAAATTGACCAAATTACGGTTTTAGGCTGGTTAGAGGGCGAATTTCCGCAAATAGAGCTAGATATTCACTGTGGATCGGGGACTTATATTCGTTCCCTGGCCAGAGATTTGGGGAAGGTGTTAGCTGTCGGTGGCACTTTAGCCAGTTTAACTCGCACGGAAAGCTGTGGTTTTCAATTAGCTGATAGTATTAATCTGGAAGCTTTAATGGCTAATTCCGAGGGTTTAATTTCGCCTCGCATTGCCTTGGCACATCTAGACTGGATTTCTTTGACATCAGAGAGAGTTATCGATTGGTTTCACGGCAGAAAAATTAATCTCACCGATACAAATGTTATGAGCGGTTCTCTGGTTGCTGTGGAGTCTTTAGAAGCTCAATTTCTCGGCATTGGTGAGATAGTTAGCAGAGAAGATGAATACTACCTACAGCCTAAAATAGTTATTCAGCAATAGGGTTAATAATCAAAACTTTTTCTATATCTTAATTATGTTTATCTGGACAAACTAAGCTTTTTTATCAACAGTGATCCTCTTGCATAATTAATTTTTCAGGGTTCAAAAACGGCAAAAATAATGGTTAAATTGCCTAACATCTGTAAAGAGACCATTTAATTGATTATGATTGATTCTTAATTCTCCTGACTACTGACTACTGACTACTGACTCCTAACCCTAACAACAATTTTTGATTTTTACAAGAGGTCTAGTATAAACCCACTGATTATGATTTTTTCTGGCCACGATTTTTTTAGAAGCAACCAAAGATTTTAGACAAAGATTGAGCATAGAAACGGGACGATTTAAGCGTTGGCTCAATTCTTGAACTGTGATTCCTTGAGGATAAACTTGCATAAGTTCAAAAATTTGTGCGCTGGTATTTAATCCTTTTGTGGGACTAATAATCTTGATAGCCAAGGCTAGTAATCGGGAGAAACGACAGGCCATTAGACCCTTGTTTGTCGCTGCTTTGTTCCGATCGATCTAGCCTTTTTTTCGAGAAGTTATCAGGGTTTCAAGTGCTAATAAAACCCTGACGTAAATCGAGATTAATTTGTTCCCATAATCTCTTGAATAGCAGATAAAAGGCGATCAATCTCCCCATCGGTTCCGATAGAAATCCGCACATAATTCTGAATGCGAGGATGTTTAAAGTATCGCACTAATATCTGACGCTCTTTGAGTTGATTATATAACTCACTGGCACTAATGTGCGGGGGAGAAGCGAGGATAAAATTAGCTTCCGAGTCAAAAACAATAAATCCCAACTCGCGCAGAGAAGTAATTAAACGGCTGCGGGTTTGACGGACTTTTTGCCAAACTTGCTCAAAATAATTATGGTGTTTTAAAGCTGCTGTGGCTAAAGTTTGAGCAATGCGATCTAAATTATAGGAATCACGCACCTTATCCATCTGTTCGATAATTGCCCTCGAAGCAAAACCGAAACCGACTCTTAACCCCGCTAAACTATAACTTTTCGACATGGTGCGACTAATGATGACATTATCGTAACGGGAGAGAAAATCGAGATGATTGTCATCACTAAAATCCACATAAGCTTCATCAATTAATACCAATCCTGACGCATTAGCACAGGTTGCTTCTAAATAGTCGCGCTCAAGATGTTTACCGAGGGGAGGATTAGGGGAAGCCAGAAAAATTAATTTAGCTTCCGGACAAATAATCGGTCCTGCCAATGCAAATTTATCATTAGTGGGAAATTCGATAATATTTGCCCCGTGTACCCGGGCAATTGTCTCGTAAAGGGAATAGGTTAAATCTAAAAAAGCGACGCTTTCGCAAGGGTTAACAAAAGTTCGCAGGGCGATATTGAGGATATCATCGGAGCCATTACCCGCGATTATCTGATTGGCTGTTATGCCGTATAATTCCGCCGCCGTTTGCCGTAACTCTTTGGAGATAGGATCGGGATAGAGTCGGACTTTCTCTAATTGCTCTTGCAGGTGGGCAAAAATTTCCGCCGGTGGGGGATAAGGATTCTCATTGGTGTTAAGTTTGGTAAATCCCGCGCTTTGGGGCTGTTCTCCCGGAGTGTAAGCGGGGGTTTGACGAACACAATCGCGTGTAGGTAGCATGAACTCTCTGGGGCGGCAATTTCTAGCAAGCTTTTTATTATAGCTGATTATCAGGGGTTGAATAGATGTCAACCCCTACCGGTAAAACTAATTAAGGTTCTACCCAACGGCCATCGGCTTTAATTAAATTAATCAACTCGCTTACACCTTCACTTTCGGGGACGCGTTTAATTTCCTCGCGACCGCGATAAAGGGCAATATAACCGGCCTGTTTCCCCACATAACCATAGTCTGCGTCGGCCATTTCTCCTGGTCCATTGACAATACAACCCATAACGGCGATATCGAGTCCGGTGAGGTGTTGAGTCGCTGCCCGCACTTGCTGCAGAACATCTTCTAAATTAAAAAGAGTGCGACCACAGGAAGGACAGGCGACGTATTCGACCATGGTTTTCCGCAGTCCCAGGGCCTGGAGAATGCTGTAACAGACGGGAATTTCCTTTTCGGGAGCTTCCGTCAGAGAAACGCGAATCGTATCACCGATACCGTCCGCTAAGAGAGTGGCAATCCCGGCAGTGGATTTAATTCGTCCGTATTCCCCATCTCCTGCCTCAGTAACCCCCAAATGTAGGGGATAATCCATACCTAACTCGTCCATGCGCTTAACCATGAGACGATAGGTGGCTACCATAACTGGCACCCTGGAAGCTTTCAGGGAAACCACCAGATTGCGAAAATCGAGGGATTCGCAGATGCGGATAAATTCTAAAGCCGACTGTACCATTCCTTCGGGGGTGTCACCGTAGGTAAAGAGCATTCTTTCGGCCAGAGAACCGTGGTTAACGCCGATTCGCATCGCTTTATCTTGATCTCGCAGGGAAACTACTAAAGGTTTCAGGGTTTCGGCGATTTTTTCGCCAATTTCATCAAATTCTGCCTGACTGTACTCGCTGCGGTCGGCTTTCGGTTTCTCGAAAACGTACAAACCGGGGTTAATCCGCACTTTATCGACGTGCTTGGCCACTTCTAGAGCGATTTTCATGCCGTTGTGATGTACATCGGCTACTAACGGCACAGGTTGATAGGTGGCGAGCAGTTTTTCCCTAATTTTAGCTAAAGCGGTGGCGTGGGACAGACTCGGCACGGTGACGCGGACAATTTCACAGCCGATTTCATGGAGGCGACGGATACCGGCCACGGAACCATCTATATCAAGGGTATCCTCGTTAATCATCGACTGCACGACCACGGGATGACCACCACCGATGGTAACGCTACCTACCCGGACGGGACGGGTTTTGCGTCGGTGAATCGTGGTGTCGAATTCGGAGGCAGTTGCGGGAGGTTTGAGCGTCGATTCCAAGGTTTGCATAGGACTATCACCAACAATCACTCTCCCTATTCTCTCAAAGAACAGGAACAGATTCTAAGTAGGGAGGCACAATTATTTGTCGGATGGGTTAGGGGTAGCGTAACAGGAGCAGACGTTGGGTTTCATGCTTCAACCCAACCTACGTTCATCTCAAAGAACAGGAACAGATTCTAGCCACTCTAATAAAATTGGGTTAAAACGGTCGGGACATTCATCCTGTAAACAATGACCGGCCCGGGCAAATTCTACATATTTTATCCTAGGATTAAGGGAGACAAAACCCTGGGCTAACTGGACGGGAACCATGCGATCTTGTTTGCCCCAACATAATAAAATCGGGATTTCTAAGCGTGGTAAAATTAACTTGGCTGGTGGACAATATTCGGGATGATTAACAGCTTGTGCCAGGGAAATAAACGCCTCGGCTGCCCCCTCATCTAGGGTTGGGGCGGCGATAATTTGTACTAATTCCTCGCTGACTGCTTTCTTGTCTTCGTAGGCGATTCCTGTCCATTTTTTCAAGACTTGCGGACGACGCAGATAGTAAAAAATCGGTTTTAATAGCCAAGGCGAAGTGAAAAAGTTTTCGATAGGAGTGACGATATTTAATAACCAATCGGCGATCATTTCCCGCCGACGGCTGACATCGGGTAAACTGAGCATAACTAATCCGGCTACCATTTCCGGATATTTACCCGCTAGGGCCATACTAACTAAAGAACCGATCGAATTTCCCACTAATACCACCGGTCTATTGATAAAAGTTTGCCAGAAATCGTGTATCTGTTCCACCCAGAGATTAACGGTATAGGGAACCTGCACTTTACGCGAACCACCAAAACCTAATAAATCTACTGCGTAAACTCGATGATTTTGGCTGAGAATAGGAATATTATGGCGCCAATGTTCGATCGCCGCTCCAAATCCGTGCAGTAAAATTAAAGGGGGATTATCGGCATCTTGGGGGTTTTTTGCTGGCATAAAACTATAACGAATTTGCCAACCGCGCCACACCCAATCCCGTTGATAACCGATGCGTTCTGTCCAAGCTGGTGAAGTTGTCACTTAAGTCAAACAATTAAGAGTTTTTCAGGAAATATTATTCTAGTTTTATTATACTGGTTTCCCCGTCCCTAACCGGCAGCCGAATAACATCTTTGTACTACTTTTGCCAAATATATTTAAATCTAGGGTTGATCTAGCCTATGCTAAAAAGAGGGGGATTAAAATCGATCGCTCCTAGACTTTAATTGAAAATTTAGGATATTGCACAGATGGGCAATCTATTTGATGATGTCAGTCGCTTTCTTGAAACCCAACTGGAAGAATTTCTCAGAAGTCATCCCCAATTAGAATTACAGGCGCTGGTGGAACAACTGCGCGAACAGGAGCGCGATACTGCTAAACTGATTAGCGCCCTAGAAAATGAGCGTCAACGTCTCGAACAGCAAATTTTGGCCACTGCCCAAGATATCCAAACTTGGCACGCTAGAATTGATAAGGCTAAGGCCGCTGGACGGCAGGACTTGCTGAAGGCTGCTAGTGAACGCGAGGCGGCCCTATTTCGTCAGGGTAATCAACTTTGGGGACGGATGGAAGGGGTGAAAAAACGTCTGAGTCAATCCCAAGAGTTACTGCAACAGGTCCAACAACGTCGTCAAGAAGTGCAAATTAAAGCCGAAAAAGCCCCTAAAAATCAGTCCCGTGACTGGGAAACCACTTTTTGGGATCAACCCCAAGAATCGGACTATCAGCGCTCGAACTACGATAATCTCGATCTAAAATTTAAAGAATGGGAAATGGAAGAAGAATTGAAAAAATTAAAGCGAGAAATGGGACGATAATTACTGTTATTAGGGGAACTGGGGAACTGGGGAACTGGGGAAGTGGGGAAGTGGGGAAGTGGGGGAATTTCAACTAAAACCCTAAAACCCTAAAACCCCAACACCCTAAAACCCTAAAAACCTAAAAACCTAAAACCCCAAAACCCAAAACCTAAAAATTCCCCAGAATTGTTCCTCTTAGAAAACGATGGCATCTCAAGCACAAAATCCTGAAAATCAACCCTCCTCTACCCTCGAAGAAATCCGGTCCGCTCGTTTAGAAAAAGTGGCAGGATTGCAAAAAGCTGGCTTAAATCCCTACGCTTACCATTGGAAATCTACCGCTCATGCTCAACAATTACAAGAGCAGTACGCTGACTTAGCACCGGGGGAAGAAATTAGCACAGAAGTAGCCATTGCTGGTCGGATTATTGCCCGAAGAATTATGGGTAAACTAGCCTTTTTTAACCTGCAAGATGAAACGGGAACGATTCAATTATACCTCGATAAAAAACGCATTAGTGAAACCATGGCCGCCGTGCCGAATGCCTTTAACACGGTGATTAAACTGACCGATACAGGCGATATTTTAGGGGCAAAAGGGACGATTAAACGCACAGAACGCGGCGAATTATCTATCTATGTAAACGAGTACGAAATTCTCACCAAATCCCTCTTACCTCTACCAGATAAATGGCACGGTTTAACCGATGTAGAAAAGCGTTATCGACAAAGATATGTGGATTTAATTGTTAACCCCGAAGTGCGACAAACTTTTCGCCGTCGCGCCCAAATTACTGCTTCTATTCGGAGATATTTAGACCAAGAAGGTTTTATTGAAATTGAAACTCCCGTGCTACAAAGTGAAGCGGGAGGAGCCGATGCTAGACCGTTTATCACCTATCATAATACGCTGGAGATGGAGTTATATCTCCGCATTGCCACCGAGTTACATCTAAAAAGATTAATAGTCGGTGGTTTTGAAAAAGTCTTTGAGTTAGGCCGAATTTTTCGTAATGAAGGGGTTTCTACTAAACATAACCCCGAGTTTACTTCCATCGAAATCTATCAGGCCTATGCCGATTATTATGACATGATGGAGTTAACCGAAAACATTATTGTTAATGCTGCACAAGATGTTTTAGGTACGCTGAAAATCACCTATCAAGACAGGGAAATTGACCTAACTCCTCCTTGGCGACGAGTGACCATGCACGAATTAGTCCAAGAAATAACCGGGGTTGACTTTAATAGTTTTGATGATTTCGAGTCGGCTCGTATTGCCGCAGAAAATGCCGGCATTGGCGTTCCAGAGGAATGTAAAACCATCGGTAAGCTCTTAAATGAAGCTTTTGAACAAAAAGTCGAAGAAACCCTAATACAGCCCACTTTTGTGCTAGATTTTCCCGTGGAAATTTCCCCTTTAGCTAAACCCCATCGCTCAAAAACTGACCTCGTGGAAAGATTTGAATTATATGTGGTTGGACGGGAATTAGCTAATAGTTTTTCTGAGTTAACCGATCCCATCGATCAACGGCAAAGATTGGAAGCACAGGCACTCAAAAAAGCGTCTGGAGATTTGGAAGCGCAGGGAGTTGATGAGGACTTTTTAACCGCTTTAGAATACGGAATGCCCCCCACGGGAGGCTTAGGAATTGGCATCGATCGCCTGATCATGTTATTAACCGATTCTGCCAGTATTCGCGATGTGATTGCTTTCCCCTTATTAAAAAGTCAAAGTACAGCGATTAAATCTTTTGACTACGATGAGGAAAAAAAAATTCTGAAAGTGGAATTTAATCACGGTGGTATCTATCTTTATCATGATCTACCTTTGGCAGTATATAAAGATTTTCAGTCCGCACCATCGAAAGGACAGTTTTTTGTCGGACAGATTCGCGATAAATACAGTTTTGACAAGGAATTGTAAAAGTTAGGGCCACTTCAGTTATCAGTTATCAGTTATCAGTTATCAGTTATCAGTTATCAGTGATCAGTTATCAGTGATCAGTTATCAGTTATCAGTGAACTAAAAACTAAAATAGGAAATTAATTTTGCACAACTACTTATTAGGGTGCATCTCGCATTTGCAGAAATACCGACAATCAGCAATTATTAGTAACTCTTAGATTATTACAGATATATCAGCAGCTGGCTGTAAGCATCCCACCGAAAAGCTAATGCGCGGGGGGTTTGGGGGCGGCGCCACGCCCCCAACGGGGGGTTTGGGGGGTAGAACCCCCCAAAAGCTTGGATTGAGTGATAAAATCGAAAGTAACGCCCAATTTTAAAAGAGAGTTTCCCCTTAAAAATACCGACTTAGCAGATTCTTAATCAGCTACTTTTTACCTTTTACTTCCTGCCAAGTGTTACCGACTCCCTGTAAAACCCCGCGAATTACTAAACCAATACCCCTACCGATAACTTGGATAAGAATATAGACTACTCCCTTACCCACCACCCGAAAAAAAGCGCGTAAACGAGGAGATAAAGAGTCTCTTAATTCTAAGGCGATCGAAGCTAACCAGGGTATGCCTGTTAAACTATTTAATTCTTCCTGTCGGGGGGAATAAATGGCTAGAGATTGGATTTCTCCCTCGCTATAGTGAAATAATTGATATTGACTTTCAAAGATATCTTTAGGTTCTTGCCAATATTGTTGCCGTCGGTATTTCCAAGATAATTCATTGCGGATTTTAGCTAATTTTCTGGCGATGAGAAATTCTGACTGGTAAAGTTTTTGTTTGATTCTTTCCGATTCCGAGAAGTTATTGAGAATAATTACCGTCACTGCATTGGCAATATTATGAATGAGATTTTGCAGGATAATTTCGGCTCTGGCAATAGTTTCAGGAGCATTAGCTCGGTATTCTACTCCGTCAATAGTTAAACTATTTTCGTACACTAAATAGGAAAATAAGTCAAGAGTAAAAGGAATTTTATTGAGGATTTCTGTTTGAATTGCCTCTCTTTCTTCCCGAATAATTTCGTTAAGTCTGCTTTTACTAATTTCCTCATAAACCGAGGCATTAATTTCTAAAAATTTACGGGTCACTTTCTCCCAGATATCGTAAATAATCAGATTTAAGCGACTGGTTAATTCCCCGCTGCTAACCTGTAAATATCTCATCTCATCAACATTTTTACGAATTTCATCGAGAACTAAATATAATAATTCCCGCTGCCGATTATCCTGTAAAACATCAATTTCAAAACTAATCTTGGTTCTATTAATTAAAGGCAATCGAATGACTGCTAAAGTGGACTCAAAAACCGCCGAAACACAGAGGGGACGCTCGCGGCTTAAAATTGGTAATTCCCGATCGATATTGTTAATTATTACCGGGGGTGTGACTGAAGCTGAATTGTAATAGCTACCTTCCAGGGGAATTAGTTTTCTGACTAACCATAGAGCTGCTAAAAGTTCTCGTTTTCTCCCCTGCCAATAAAAGCGATCAAAGCCGGATAAAGACTGTTGATTAAGATGGAGATCAATCAAATGTAATTCACTTTCGATGCGATTTAATCCCGTTTTGCCAGCACTGATTAACCAATGACTAGGAGCTAAACTTGCACGGGTAGCAATGGTGAGATCAGAAGGGACAACATCATGGGATTCATCCCGGGAAATTTGTCCTAAAATAGTGATAAATTGTTCTAGGTTTGTGCCTTTGGGAATATAACCGGCGATGCCTAATTCTCTGGCGATTAGTTGCTGCCTGGAATCGAGAGGAAAGGTTAATAGAACAATTTTACTTTCGGGGTAGCGAGAGTGGAGAATTTCACAGTAGGACCAATCAAAGAGAGGATCGATGAGGATAATTTCGGGGGAGGGATTCAGAGTCAAGGCGAAAATTGTTTCTAAATCCCCTTCGGTGACGATAGTGATATTTTCTATCTGCAACAATGCCTGCACCAGACCCAAGCGGTAAATCGGGTCATTATCGATGATAATTAGGGTGAGAGGGCGATCGATCACAAGAGTTGCAGCCTGTCAACGGATACTATTCACAGGGCCAATTATACAGTGATCTGGCTCATTTGTTTTCTTTATAGCCATAGAAATCGATGCGATAATCAGTAATTTTTACCCCCGTCGATGCCTCGATCTGTTTAATTAATTCCGGGGGAAGTTCGATATGCACATCGATGATTTCTTGACTATCCAGACAGTTGACGTGACTGTGGGAATCGCTGATGTTACCGTAGAGTCTGCCGTCCCAGCGTTCCACAGATTCGATAATGCCTTGACCCGATAGGGCCTCTAGGTTTTGGTACACTGAGGTATGACCGATGTTTTTTCCTTGCAGATTGAGACGATCATAAATTTCTCGCGCTGATAGGTGTTCCCGCGCTTGCCACAGCAATTCTAAAATATAGCGACGCTGACGACTAACCCGCATTCCTAAAGTTTGACACCTTTCGATCGCATCTTCTAAACACCGGATCGGTTTTTGTTTTACCTCCAAATTGTCCATAGTTGCGTCCGTTGACCTCCGCCCTAATACATAGTCATTACCAGTTTAGCTTAGTCTTTCGATCGATGTCCACATTGCGCCAGTTTTCAGCCCCTCTTCAAACTGAGATAAAAAATCAGCAGCGCCAGATTCGAGTAGATTTGCGGGCGAATGAGTGAAACCAACCACTCCAGACACAAAGGACACAAAGATCGATCGCTACTATATAAGTTACACCGATCACACAAAGAATAAGAGAACCAACCATTTACTTATCTATATAGATATAGCGGTGTGCAGTCGTATGAGGTACAGTGTCACGAGCTATAAACCATGCTAGGCAAAGCTTGGTTTGTATCTCACTCAAGCGCTTACCGCTATAGGATTGAATATTTCTATAAAAAATCCTCTTGAAAAATATTTCGATCAACCTTAACTTTAAGGGGTACATTAATTTATTTCCAAGGCCATGGCCACCAAATCGCCAAAATTATTCGAGTCATTGCGGTCATAGACCGCAATGACTGTCACTACTGTTAGCCTCACCCTAGCCGCTGCTTCTGGTGCTAGTGCCGCAACAGTGTTCGGTTTCCAAGACGCTTACGATCCCATTAATTGGACATTTACCAATAGTAATGCCGACGGGTCGGTTAATACCGGCGGCGCTCCCGCGTCCATTAGCCTGACTGGGGGGAACGATGGTTCTGGCGTGCCTGGAACCACAGACTACACCACCACTGCGGCTGCGGCTGGGACGGTGACGTTTGATTGGAACTACTCTACTGCTGATGACCCTTTCTTCGATCCCTTCGGATATCTGCTCAACGGCAGCTTCACCCAAGTAACTAATGGTGGGGGAGGTGTTGTCCAAAACGGGACATCGACGTTTAACGTCCTAGCTGGCGACAGTTTCGGTTTCCGTATTGCCACTACGGACAACCTCTTCGGACGGGCTAGTGTGACGATTTCTAACTTTTCTGCCCCCGGACCGATGGCACCGCCACCGACATCTGTTCCCGAACCCTCAACTGTGCTGAGTTTGCTGGTGTTGGGAGGCTTAGGCGCTGGACTGAAGTACCTTAATCGCAATTGATATCCTAAAAAACAGGGGACTAGGAGGAGAAGTCAACTCCTAGTTCCCAACTTGATTAGCTGTTGACTGTCTATGAGTGCCAGACTTGGGAGCGGGGACGCTTACACAATTCTGGCTTTAAGTCAATAGCCTTTACAAAAATTCAAAAATTGTCACATAAAGAAATGTCACCACTAGGGGCTTTTTTTGGGCAAGAGAATCGATACAGTACCCTGATTGCCTTGGTTTTGCGTTGATTTAAGGCTTAACGGTTAAACTAAGCCCACAGCATACTATGATCATACCAGATTAATAAATGTAGGCAACCCCGATTTACAGCCAAATTTTGGCAAATTCTGGGAAAATCAAAATCTTGTAACTTACTTGTTACATTTAACTAATCGCCCCAAATATTTAAATATTTTAATTTTTATCTTAAATTTATAATTTTTACTTATTTTTTGCAGGCTGATTAACTAGGGTTGAGCAAAAAAGCTTGTAAGCTATGCTAAGACGCATTTTAACCATCTACCCTTAAATTAGCTGAATCTCCCCCACCCCCCTTGCTCCTAGGGCTGATTCATTCTCCGAATCTAATTCTGTTTTTTGCTACCCTTAATCGCTGATGAGGTAAGCTAGGGAGCAGGGGAGTACAGGTTTTTGCTCTCATAGTAGGTTGATTCATAAATCAACCTACAAAGCACGACGTTTTGACAAATTTTCAGCTATATATTTCCGAGAAATCGACTTAAAACGTTGCCAGATAAGAATTTGAGATCATGACATTTCAGAGAATGAAACCCTTTGCCCCCCCGATGTCGGGGGGGTTGGGGGGGTTGCCTCTTGCCTATCCTAACCAAGAAATTAATTTTGCACTGAATGTAAGTAGTCATAATTAAATTGAAGATAGATTTTGCCTCTGATCCCCCCTGCCCCCCTTGATAAGGGGGGGTGCCGATCCCACCTTAATCCCTCCTTAATAAGGGGGGGTTGCCTCTTGCCTATCCTAACCAAGAAATTAATTTTGCACGACTACTTATGAATTATCAGCCATAGAAATCTTCATCAAGAATCTGTTCTAAGGAAAAAGGGCAGTCTAAGGGATATGCTTCCTCTGGAGGAATCGCAATTCCCAAGTCAGCCAATTTACTTTCCTTGATGGCAATTTTGCGACCTTTAGGATAGGTTTTATCGATGGCGATTGCTAAATGAGATTTCAAAGAAGGGGTGTTTTCTAGTAAGGCGATAACTCGTTCCCTGTGTTCGACAATGGAGCTATACCAGCTAGATTTCATGCTTTCAGGGGCGGAGGATTGTACTTTTAATTTCAGTAAATGAGCCAGCAAAATCATTAAATTTCCTTCCAGGGCATTTTTATCTGATTTACCCAATTCTTTCAACTCCTCAACTAAATGAGATACATCTAATGCCTGAAAATCTCCTTGTTCTAACTGACCTATTGTTGTTATCAGCCATAATTGAAAATCTTGTTCATAGAGTTCTGATTTAGTTGTCATGATGGCTTCGATAATAGTTAATCTAGATTGAGTTATACTCTATTTTGCAGATTTAGGTAAAATCCCCAAGTAAAAGAAAAAGGCAGCTCAAAAGAGGATAATTTCTGTGGAGTTTTAAGGTAAATTCATTCTCAAAAGTCTCTTTTATTGTTACTTCCTATATATTATTTCCCCATTCAATTCCAGAAAACGGGTTTCTTCAAGAAACCCGTTTTCTATTAGGTAGCCCAAGATTTTGCCCAGGCGAGAATTTCCTGAACTCGATCGAGGGTTGAAGATTCACAGTAGAGACGCAAAACTGGTTCTGTACCACTAAAGCGAATTAACAACCAACTCCCATCTTCTAAACGGAATTTATAACCGTCGATAGGATTACAATCAGTCACTTGTTTACCGGCAATTTCCCTTAAGGGTTCCTGATCCAAAGCAGTAATTAACTGAGTGCGAGCTGCCATATTAGCTAGGGGCAAATCAATACGATCATACTGAGAATAAAAACCAGTTTTATCCTGTAATTGCGCGTAAAGATCGCTTAGATCTTGGCCCGATTCTACCACTGCTTCCAAAACGTATAAAGCTGATAATAAAGCATCCCGTTCGGGAATGTGACTACCATAACCGACACCTCCCGATTCTTCCCCACCAATTAACACAGGAGTGGTCAACATTCGATCGGCGATATACTTATAACCGATCGGGGTTTCAAAGACCGATAAACCGTATAAACTGGCTAATTTGGGGATTAAATCGGAACCGCTCACCGTTTTCACAATTTCCCCTCTCATTCCTTTTTTGCCGGCTAAATGCTCGATTAAAATCGGGATGAGATTTTGGGTGCTTAAAAAATTCCCCCGACCATCGATCGCCGCCACTCGATCGCTATCGCCATCGAAGACCAAACCTACTCGCAAAGGGGCTAAATTTGCGCTGTGAGCCAGCTTATCGATGATTTCCGTCAAATTTCTCGGCAAAGGTTCCGGAGAGCCGCCACCGAACAAAGGATCGCGATTGCCGCGTAATTCCGTGATTCCCACCCCCAAAAGACGCTCTAAACCGGTAGCCGCCGCACCGTGCATGACATCGGAATAAACTTTTAGTTGTCCCGATTCGATCGCGTTGGCAATAGCGGCAATATTAACTTTTTGGCGTAAACCCTGACAATAACCTGACCAAGGCTCAAAAGTGCTTAATTTACCTGCATTGGCGTTAAATTGCGGCGGATTAGACAATAAAGCTTCAATTTGTTGGGTAATTTCCGGCGAGACAGAACCACCAAAATAACCTTTAACCTTCAAACCGAGATATTTAGCCGGGTTATGACTGGCGGTTAACACGATCGCACCGAGAGCATTTTCTGAGCGAGCTGCCCAACTAAAAGCGGGAGTGGGAGCGTAGGATTGGGAGAGAAGCACATCAAAACCAGCTTTTTGCAGCGATTCCGCCGCAGTTTGAGCAAAATCCTCCGCCATAAACCGCCGATCATAGCCGACGATCATCGTCCGCGAACCCGTGATCTGACCATAATTATCCGCTAAAACCTGAGCCGCCAAGGGAGCGAGCAGAGCGACTCGATCGAAAGTAAAATCGGCGGCGATAATCCCGCGCCAGCCATCGGTTCCAAATTTAATCGGGTTCGCGGTGGTCATGATTTACCCCTAAAATATCCATTTTCCCAATACTGTAACCCGCTCCGTACCCTCTGGAAACTCATTTTTCCCGATCATCGGTTTTTGCCGCCGAATCGAGCGCGCCGACTTCACTGGCTAATAATTTTTCCATTAAGATTTGTAACTTCATCCGTTCTATATAGGGCCATCCCCCGGTTTCCTCGATATCCCGGAGTAATCCGTATAAGTCCTTACGGGTATTGGGTAATGATGGCTCGAACATCTGCTCGCGAATTTGCCGATGTAAATTTTCTAAAGTTCGCAGCAACATTAACAAACCGTTACAATCTCCCTGCTGTTCTTCGGCGATCGCTGTCACCGTCGTTACAAGGGAATCTAGTTGGCTATCTAATTGGCTATTATCTCCCGGCAATCGGCTATTCATCGAAATTTCTGCCCCTGAAAACAGTCACACCAATCATATCAGTCATCAGTTATCAGTTACTTAGAGCCTCCCCCCCGATGTCGGGGGGGTTGGGGGGGTGTTGCCCCCCCGACATCGGGGGGGTTGAGGGGGTGTTGCCCCCCCGACATCGGGGGGGTTGGGGTAGGGCTGATTCATTCTCTAGTTTGATTCCTTGTTTGTCTGTCTTCAATCGCTTACGGGGCAAGCAAAGCAAGGCATTTTAAAAATTTTTCAGATATTTGTTCTGAGAAATTGACTGAAAACCTTGCCAGATAAGGATTTGATTGAATGACATTTGCGAGAATGAAACGACCCTAGGGGTTGGGGGGGGTCTTGCCGACCGCCGACCGCCTCTTGCCTCCTGTCTCCCATCTTCTCAATGGTCACGGATCTTTGATAAACTGAGTTTCGGTGAATTGGCGCATAATTCATCAGGCTATGGATCAAGGGTAGTAATTGTAAAGATTGACAAAGAGAGGTTGACATAGATGAGATTTCGTGCCTTGTTAGTTGCCTTTTTAGCCTTGTGCTTAGGGGTGTTGACAGCTTGTAGCGACGCGCCTAGTGCCGTCCTGAATAGAAACGAGCTAACCTATGATGAAATTTTAAACACGGGATTAGCTAACAAATGTCCCCAGATTTCCGAGTTTACCCGGGGTACTCTCCCCTTAGAAAGCGGCGAAAGTTATGTGGTGACAGATTTATGCCTAGAACCCCAAGAATATTTTGTCAAGGGTGAACCCATTAATAAGCGGGAAGCGGCCACCTTTATCCCGGGTAAACTCTTAACCAGAGATACCACCAGTTTAGAACAGATGACAGCGACCTTAACCGTAGGCGAAGACGGTGTTTTAACCCTCAAGGAAGAAGACGGTATTGATTTCCAACCCATTACCGTACAATTACCCGGAGGTGAAAGAGTTCCCCTCTTCTTTACCATTAAAGGTTTCACCGGCAAAACCGAAGCCGGATTTAACTCGATTAACAGTTCCACCGATTTTGAAGGCGACTTTAAAGTTCCCTCCTATCGTGGCGCTGGTTTCTTAGATCCCAAAGGTCGGGGTGTGGTGACGGGTTATGATAACGCTGTCGCTTTACCCGCTAGTGCTGATAGTCAAGATTTCCAGCGTGCTAACGTCAAAGCGACGGAACTGGGTAAAGGTACTATGTCTTTACAGGTGACTAAAGTTGACGCTTCTACTGGCGAGTTTGCTGGTGTTTTTGAAAGTGAACAGCCTTCCGACACCGATTTAGGGGCAAAAGATGCTGAAGAAGTGAAAATTCGCGGCATTTTCTATGGTCGTCTCGAAGCTCGTGCCTAATTAATAAATTCAGAATTTCTGGAAATTAAGGCGAATTTCTCCCTAGAGAAGTTCGCTTTTTTTCAGCCCTCTTGGGGTTATTCAAGGGTTAAAATAAAGATTGACCTCGCCATGGAGGAAGAGTTGCTAATGCCCAAGAAGACGAACAAGCAAACGGAAGCCAAAAGTTACAACCATGGCGAGGAACATCCCCAGCGTCCCGATATTGGCACAGAACCCCACTTCAAGAAGAAAAAACCCCCTGTCACCTATCGTTATGATTCCTCCTTGTCCCCGGAGTTAAACTGGGATGAAAACCCCGCACGAGCAGAAGCTGAGGCCTTAATTGAGCAAATTCTCGCGGCAGAAGATTTAGAAACCGCCAAAATAGCAGCGCGTAAACTCAAGGCAATCGGTGAACCGTTTTTAAATTGGACAGGAAAGGCCGAAAGGTTATCTTTTCAAGTGCCAACTTTACCTCTATTTGTCCATGAACGTTTATCCACTAGGGCAATTATTGAAACCCTGAAATCCCACAAGGTGGAAAAAGGGGAACAATTGAATCTATTTAATGACCCTAAATGGTCAATTACTGACCAGATTCTCCGAGCTTATGAGTATCACGATAAATGGGTAAACCGGATGATTCTCGGTGACTCGTTGGTGACGATGAACTCCCTACTGCAATACGAGGGGATGGGGGGTAAGGTGCAGATGATTTATATTGACCCTCCCTACGGCGTAAAATTTGGTTCTAATTTTCAACCTTTTGTGAGGAAACGCGACGTTAAACACAACGATGACGATGATTTTACCCGCGAACCAGAGATGGTGCAAGCTTATCGAGATACTTGGGAATTAGGGTTACATTCCTATCTGAGTTATTTACGCGATCGTTTGTTGTTGGCCCGGGAGTTGTTGACTGATAGCGGTAGTGTTTTTGTGCAGATTTCCGATGAGAATGTTCATCATGTTCGGGAATTGATGGATGAGGTTTTTGGGGGGGAGAATTTTGTAGCAAATATTACTTATAAAACAAAAAAAAATGACAATGGGTAATACATCTACTATTGAAACAGTAGGGGATCATATTATTTTCTATGCAAAATGTATTAAAAATTTAAAATGTCATTCTTTATTTGCTTTTAAAGACTGGCGAGAAGATCATCATTGGAGATATATCGAGTTACCTAATGGAGAAAGACGCACAATGACAACAGAAGAAAGAAATACTCCTGATACAATACCTGAAGGTAGTAAAGTTTTTATCCCTTTAGATTTAAGGCCAAGTGGTTATTTTACTACTGGTGATTTTGTTTTTGAATTTAACGGAACTAAATATTCGCCTGGTACAGGAAAAAGCTGGCGCACTAATAAAGAAGGAATGGATAATTTAGCTAAATATAATCGTCTTTATGAAACAAGTAAAGCCTTGACTTATGTTTTGTATCATGATGATTATCCAGTTTCAAGAATTACTAATTTTTGGAATGATACAGAAGGTGCATATCAAGCTAGTTATGTAGTTCAAACATCAAATAAAGTCATCCAACGCTGTCTATTAATGACCACCGACCCCGGCGATTTAGTATTAGATATCACCTGTCTAAGAAAAGGTACAAAAATCCTTATTCCCCACCAACCAACTAACTCCCCCCCTTTGAAGGGGGGGCAGGGGGGGGTAAACTCTCAGATACCGGGGAGCTACCCCCCCAACTCCCCCGACATCGGGGGGGCTTTAGGAGGGCAAGGGGGGCAGGGGGGGGTAAAATCTCAGACACCGGGGAGCTACCCCCCCAACCCCCCCGACATCGGGGGGGCTTTAGGAGGGCAAGGGGGGCAGGGGGGGGTAAACTCTCAGATACCGGGGAGCTACCCCCCCAACTCCCCCGACATCGGGGGGGCTTTAGGGGCTTTAGAGGCTTTAGAAATAGAAAAATTACAACCGGGAGATTATGTCATCGGACACGATCTGCAACCTCATCGGATTCTTCGTACTATCAGCAAAACCCATCAAGGGAAAATGATCGGGATTCGTCACCACCTTTGTCAGCAAATCCTCTGGGTAACGGGAGATCATCGAGTCTTATGTCAAAAACGGACAATCGGTTATGGAGGCGATCGCAATTGGGAACATATTCCTAAAAATAATTTTGGTTTAGCTAGAGAAATGAGAAAAGAAGCGACTCCAGCCGAAGCTAAATTATGGCAAGAAATCAAAGGAAATCAATTAGGAGTTAAATTCCGCCGTCAACATCCTATTGGACGTTATATTACCGACTTTTATGCAAGAGAAAAGGGTTGTATTGTTGAAGTAGATGGAGATAGCCATTATAGGCCAGATGCGATAGTTTATGACCAAGAAAGAGATACTTATTTAAACTATTTGGGATTAACTATTTTACGATTCAATAATCAAGAAATTTATCATAATTTGGCGGGAGTATTAGAGACAATTAAAGCCACATTGGCTGCGGTTGAACCTTCAGAAGATCATTACAAAGAATGGCGACGGGCTGATACTTTAAAAATCGGTGATATTGTTTATTTTGGCAGGGAACAAATACCCTGTGAAATTAAAGATTTAGAATCGGAAATAACGACGGAAACAGTCTATGATTTAGAGATTGAAACTGTCCACTCTTTTATTACTGAAGTTTGTACCGTTCATAATTGTGGAAGTGGGACAACCGCCTACGTTGCCGAACAATGGGGGAGAAGATGGATAACCTGTGATGTCAGTAGAGTACCCTTAGCCTTAGCCAGACAGAGACTATTAACCGCCACCTTTCCTTGGTATCAACTGAAAGATAATAACTCACCGACGGGGGGTTTTATCTACAAGAGAAAACAGAACAGTAAAGGGGAAGAAATTGGGGGAATAGTCCCACACATCACCCTGAAAAGTATCGCTAACAATGAACCCCCCGAATCGGAAATCTTAGTTGACCGTCCCGAAGTAGATAACAGTATTGTGCGGGTGTGTAGTCCCTTCACCATCGAGGGAACCATACCGCCTCCGGTGGAGATGGAAGACGAACCGGAAAGCGCAGCGGTGGTAATCGACAATAGCGGTCCCTATGAAGAACGGATGTTGGAAATTCTGCGGAAATCTCCCGTGTTGCGTCTGTCTGGGAACCGCACCATCACCCTAAACAACGTGCGACAGCCGACGCGAACCCAGAATCTATCGGCCGAAGCAATGGTCAAAGCTAGTGATTTAGAAGGTGCTACCTTGGGGGAGGTGGTAGATGAGGCCCTAGAAGCAAACCTGAATCAGCTTCCCCTCTCCCAGAAACCGGTGGCGTTTCTATTCGGACCAGAGAACGGAGCGATCGCAGAACAGCCGATTTACAGAGCGGCTGGGGAAGCCTATCATAAACAATACGCTCATCTGTTCGTCCTTGGCTTTGCGATCGCTCCTAGCGCTCGTCAGTTTGTAGAACACTGTCAGGATACGGTGGGGATTCCCGCGACTTACATCCAAGCAACTCCAGACCTGCTGATGGGGGATTTACTCAAAAACATGAGGAGTTCCCAGATATTCAGCGTCTGTGGACTGCCAGAGATTAGGATTAATCCCATCCCTGAGGGTAAATATCAAGTGGAGTTATTGGGTTTGGATGTGTTTGACCCGGTTACAATGAAAGTGGACTCAGAACCGGGTAAGAATGTCCCCGCTTGGTTTCTCGATACTGACTACAACGGCCTATGTTTCCACGTCAATCAGGCATTTTTTCCCCGTACCGGCGCTTGGGATTCGATTAAGAAAGCTTTAAAGGGAACCTATGAGGAATCGGTCTGGGAACATCTAGCAGGGACAACCAGCGCAGCTTTTGCCGTGGGAGAACATCGGCAAATTGCCGTTAAGGTGATTGATGATAGGGGGAATGAGTTGTTAGTGGTTAAGAGTTTAAATTAGCTGAGTTAAAGAAAGGAAAACTAATATGAATGCTTACAAAAAATATCTGACAATTGAGCGATCGCATCAGTTGATTTTATCCGATTTACCCTTTCGAGCCGGTCAAAGAGTAGAAATTATTATTTTAGCAGAAGATGGTCAGGAAACTAATCCTCAATTAGAGGAGTTACGGCAAAAAATTGATAGTGCAACCGAGCAAATTTTAGCGGGTAATGTAACCGATGGGGAATTAGTTTTTGAGCAGTTAAAAACAAGATTAAGAGAAGAATATGGCTTAGAATAATGGCAATTTATCAATTCTCCCAAGAGGCAATTAATGATCTTAATGAAATTTGTAATTATCTGGCTCGAAATAATCCACGCTCTGCTAGTAATCTGTTTGATGCCATACGTCAAAAATGTAAATTAGTAGCTAATTTTCCTAATATGGGAAAACGATATGAACAAGTTAGACCTAATTTAAGGGGATTTTTAGTAGGAGATTACATCATTTTTTATAATGTTCATGATGATGGTATTTTTGTCCTGAGAATTGTTAGCGGGTATCGCAATTTAGATAGATTATTTTGTGATTAGGGTGCGATAAAAACAAAGAAAAAACTTATTACACCTACTATTTTTAAAGGAGACAAAATGAAAATTAGCTACGATGCAGAAATTGATGCCCTTTATATTAGACTTGTAGAGGGAAAACATGAATGTCGAAATCTTCAGTTAAACGATGAAATCACCTTAAACCTTGGTGATAATGATCTTTTAGTTGGCATTGAAATTCTCGACGCTAAAGATGTTTTAGGAACAGGAAATGTACCCCAAGTCATCCTTGAGAATATTCCTTTTCGAGCTGCTTAAAAAGGAGTTAATATGAGACAACCTCAAAACTTGCTAGAAAATTAATCAATCCAAAATCAAAAATCAAAAATCAAAAATCGAAATGTCCTACCCTACGAAGTCAACGAACCCATCCTCAACTCACCCTTTGATGAACCCTTGATGAAGTTAAATCAGCCGTTTATCAAGCTTGCTTATACTTAGAAAATTCTATGTCAGCCAAAGATATTTTTCATCAATCTGTGTGTATTGCCCTCGAAAAAGATGGCTGGAATATCACCCATGATCCCCTTTATCTTAAAGTCAATGACGTAGAATTTTACATCGATTTAGGCGCGGAAAGATTAATTGCCGCCGAAAAGGCAGGTCAAAAAATTGCCCTAGAGATTAAATCTTTTTTAGGCGCATCTGAAGTCACCGAATTTCATCTCGCATTAGGACAAATCCTCAATTATCGGTTAGCATTAAAACAGGAACAACCCGAAAGGATTCTTTATCTAGCCATTCCTCAAGATACCTATGAGGACTTTTTCTCTCGTCAATTTATTCAAGACGCTGTAGCCGAATATAAAATTAAACTTTTAATCTTTAATTCTCTCAAACAAGAGGTGGTATTATGGAAAGAATAAAATACTCTCAACTGATTCAAGACATTCTCACCCAACATTCAGTTAATGACAGCAAAAATGACACAGAAAATCAACTTATTTTTGACACAAAACGCCATCATTACCAAGTCTTAAATATTGGGTGGAAAGAGCAAAAGCGAATCTATGGTGTGATTATTCATCTTGACATAAAAGATGACAAAATCTGGATTCAAAGAGATGGAACAGAAATCGGCATTGCCAATCAATTAATCGCGGCTGGTGTTCCCAAACAAGATATAGTCTTAGGTTTTCAGGCTCCCTATAAACGCAGTTTAACCGAGTTTGCCTTGAGTTAATACATAAGAAAAAAACCCTAAATAACCCTATGTCCTACGAAGTCAACGAACCTATCCTTAATTCCCCCTTTGATGAACCCTCCCGTTATTGGTTCATCCGAGAAGGTTATGAACCAGAATTAAAAGAAGGGAGAAGACCGGCTATTGTCTATCCCCCCCGGGAAGGTGACAGCGAATGGGAATTAGGAAAAGTTCTCAAACTTTCACCCCCCGATGAATTTTTCCCTGGTTATGAAATGACCTTGGTTAACCACATCAGGAACAAAGTCAAAGAATGGAGAAACGAAAACTATCCCGGGGTCAGTCGTACTACCTTAGAACTATTGGACTATTGGAACCGAGAAGGAAGAGAACATCGCCTATTTTTTGCTCAAAAAGAAGCAGTAGAAACCATCATTTTCCTAATTGAATCTCGCACCGACTTTCGCCAAGGGATTCATATTCCCCAAGATACCCCCATTGATACCACCCTGAAAGCTTTCATCCGCTACGCCTGTAAGATGGCAACCGGAAGCGGCAAAACAACAGTGATGGGGATGTTAGCAGCATGGTCGATCCTCAACAAAGTAGCAGATCGCAGTAACGCTAAATTCTCCGATATTGTCCTGATTATCTGTCCCAATATCACCATTAAAAGTAGATTGCAGGAACTCAACCCCGACAACGGCGAAGCTTCCTTATACCGTACCCGTGACCTCGTACCCTCTCACCTGATGGACAAACTGAGACAGGGTAAAGTCTTGGTGACAAATTGGCATATTTTTGAAAAGCGAGCGCCTGCCACTGCCGGTAATGACACTGCCAAAGTGGTGAAAGTGGGAGTCAAAACCACCGCCGCCGAAGTGATTAAGATTGCCGCTAAAAACGAAACTGCTAGGGGAACAAGATATCTAACCCAAGAAACTTTAGGACAGCAAATCGCATTAGGTCGGTTAAAAGTCGCTGAAGGAGGGGAGAAATATGATACACAGGGAAATCTTAAAGAAGTTAAGGTAGAAATTACCCGCTATTTAGAAAGTGATGCCGCTTGGATTAAACGAATCTTAACCCAAGAAGTGGGGAATAAAGGTAACATTTTAGTTTTTAATGATGAGGCGCATCATGCTTATCGGATATCTCGGATATCTCCAGATAAAAATGATGCTGGCGATGAGCAAGAATCGGAAAAATATCAAGAAAAAGAAGCCACGATTTGGCTGGAGGGTTTAGATAGAATTAACAAATATCGAGGCATTAATTTCTGTGTGGATCTATCCGCTACTCCCTATTACTTAAAATCTTCTAAACAGAATACTAATAAACCCTTTGAGTGGGTTGTCAGTGATTTTAGTTTAATGGATGCCATTGAAGCAGGTTTAGTTAAAATTCCTCAATTACCCGTTAGAGATACCACCGGCGCAGCCGTTTCAGATTTAGCTTACTTTAATATCTGGGAATGGTTAATGAAGAAAATGACCCGATCTGAACGGGGTAAAGGAATAAATCCTACACCGGAAGCTATCCTCAAATATGTGCAACATCCCATCACCTTATTAGGGGGACAGTGGGAACAAATCAAACAAGAATGGGCAGCCTCCGATGATCCCAGACCGCCTGTATTTATTATTGTCTGTAAGAATACCAAGATTGCTAAATGTCTCTATGAATGGATAGCAGAAGATATCAAACCAGATGATTTACCCTCCTCTAACCTGCGATCGCTTCGTAATAGCGAGGGAGAAACTAACACGATTAGAGTCGATTCTAAGGTAGTTGAAGAATTAGAATCGGGTGAAAGTAAATCCGATGAAAGTAAATGGATGCGCTTGACTTTAGACACCATTGGTAAGACTCAATGGACAAAAGATGATCAAGGACGCGATATTTATCCCGAAGGATTTGCTCAACTAGCTGAGAAATTAGCTAGACCGCTTCACCCCCCCGGTCGCGATATAAAATGTGTAATTTCTGTAGGAATGCTTACGGAGGGTTGGGATTGTTCCACCGTAAAACATATTATTGGGATTCGTCCCTTTCAATCCCAATTACTCTGTGAGCAGGTGGTAGGTAGGGGGTTAAGAAGGCGCAGTTATGACCTCACCGAGGATAACAAATTTGCCGAAGAAACCTCAACAATTTTCGGAGTTCCCTTTGAAGTTGTTCCCTTTAAAGCTAATCCCCAAGGGGCAAAACCTCAGCCAGAAAAACGCTATCATGTTTACTCAGTGCCGCAAAAATCCCAATATCGCCTAGAATTTCCCAGAGTTAAAGGCTATACCCAAGCCGTACAAAACCGAGTCACCGTTGATTGGACAGCCATCGCCGCTTTAGAAATCAACCCCTTTAAAATTGCCCCCGAAGTCCAAGTTAAAGCTACTCTGGCTAATAACCAAGGTCGTCATAGCCTATCTGGTCCGGGCAAACTAGAAAGCCTTGATCTCAACCCTTACCGTCAGGGAAAAAGATTACAAGAATTAGTCTTTGAATTAGCGGCCGATTTAACTCGCACTTACTGCCAAACCGAGCAATGTCAAGCACCCCCTCATGTCTTGTTTCCCCAATTAAGAAAAATATGCGATCGCTACCTAACTGAAAAGGTTAAAGTAGTAGAACCCGCTCACATTCTCGATCTGTTTCTTTCCCCCTATTACGGTTGGGTAATTGAAAAACTCTCGGAGTCCATTTGTCCCGATACCGGCGCCGGAGAAGCCCCAGAAATCCCCAAATATGAGGCACATCTAGGCAACGGTTCAACCGATGATATTAACTTCTTCACCGGCAAACCAGTGAGAGAGGTGGTCAAGTCTCACCTTAACTGTGTGGTGGCTGATACTGAGCAATGGGAACAGGCAGCCGCCTATATTATTGACAATCATCCCGCCACTGCAGCCTTTGTTAAAAATGAACGCTTAGGGTTTACTATTCCCTATTTTTATAATGGGGAATACCACGATTATATCCCAGACTTTATTATCCGTCTGAAGACAGCTAAATCTAACTATTTAATTTTAGAAACTAAAGGATGGGACGAACTGAGGGAAGTGAAGGAAGCAGCGGCTAAACGCTGGTGTAATGCCATTAATGCCGGTGGCAAACACGGTCATTGGCAATACTTTTTGACTGGATTGAGCAAAGTTAAAGAAGGAATTGAGCAAGCAATGAGAGAAATCGAAGCATGATTCGGTTTCTCTCTCCATCGGTCTAACCCTGTATTAGACATCTCCAAAATTGAGGCTAGATTGAGGTTAATTGGTGAAGATGTCTGTTGTACGGTAAGAGAATCAGGAGTCGCCTAATATCCATTGGGTCGCTACCTCTGTTTCCCCCCAAGGGAACTGCCGGACTTCAGCCGAGACAAAGTGGGAAGCCAGACTTTCGATCAGTTTAACCAAAGTCGAATCAGTCACTACGGCCACCTTACTGACGTACTTGTGATGGTCGCGTATCAGCCGGAAATGAGCGACCAAGGCGCCAAAACTTTCCCAACCAGTGAACGTAGGGACTTCAATGATTACGCCAGCAAGGCCACCAGTGGCTTCAATGTGGGGGTCCACTGCCGCCGCAATTTTAACAAAATCTTCCTCCGCGAGCGCAGACTTAGGTTGCATATAGAGAATGCTATGCGCCGCATCTAAATTATAATCTATCATAGTTTGCCTCTCCCAAATGGTCGAAGTCTAACTACATACTATCACGAATAGACGCTTTTACTCACATCTCTAGACGAGTTATAATCGCGACACCGTAAGTTATCGTAACACCAAACAGGTATCTACAACCAACTTCCCAAAACGAAAAATTCCTATCTCACCATTAAGATAACTGTTATCGATGCTTAACAGCTTATCTAGACAAGAATTTGGGAAAAGCATGAAAATTATCGCCTACACCTATACTAACCCCCTGCTCGATAGTTCCCCGGATAACTCGATTTGGGCCTATTCTCCCGAACAAGTGTATCAGGATTTTGGCGATCGCTCACAACGGCAGCAACTGCTCCGCGATTGTCAAGGTACTCCCCCCCGACTGCTGATCCTGCGTCGCATAGCAGAATTGGGAGACAATGGCACGGAAGTTAGCAAAATTTTACAATCCTTAGAAGCCCTCGACATAGATATAATTGCCCTAGAAGACCCAGATTATAAGCTGAATTTTGCCAAGATTCTGCAAGAAATATCAAAAAACGAACTAAGTAATCGTTTAAAAGCAGGTCACGCTCACAATCGTCTGCAAGCTTTGCCTCCCCCCGGAAAAGCACCCTACGGTTATCGTCGTGGCAAGGAGCGTTATATACTCGATCGCAGTACCGCACCAGTAGTCAAAGACTTTTTTGATCGCTTTTTGATTTCCGCTTCCCTGGGTTCCACGGTGCGCTATCTAGAAAAACGCTACGGCAAAAAGATATCGGTAGCTACTGCCCATAAATGGCTAACTAATCCCGTTTATCGCGGCGATTTGTGCTATCTCGGTCAAGATATTATCCCCGATACCCACACCCCGATTATCTCCCGGGAAGAAGCAGCCCAGATTGATCGCATCCTGAGAAATAATCGCAAATTACCCCCCCGCAGTGCCAGCGCACCGCGCTCCTTAGCGGGTTTAGTCGTCTGTAGTCAATGTCAATCGGGGATGACGATTACCAAAGTGACAGCGCGAGGAAAAGGCACAGAATACCTCTATTTGCGACCTTTGCAATGTCCCCGGACAAAAAAATGTTCGGCGATCGCTTATGAAAAAATTCTCAATAGCACAATCGAGCGCATTTGTCAAGACCTACCAGCGACGATCGCTCAGATATCTTTACCGGATTTAGAGGCGATCAAACGGGGAATGAGCGAGGAAATAGGGCAAAAAAACGATATTTTGTCGCAATTGCCCTCCCTAGAAGCGGCGGGAATTTTAGATCAAGAAACGGCTAATCTCAGGTCCTATAAACTGAAAAACGAGATCGCACAGATACAAGGACGTTTAGACCAATTACCCCCCGATAACCTGACTATTATCGCTCGTGCCGTTGCTTTTCCGCAATTTTGGCGAGATTTATCGGAAATCGAGCGCCGTTTTTATTTTCGCGAGTTTATCCGTCGCATCGAAATCGAGAGGGAAACGGCTAATAATTGGCATTTACGTTTAATATTCGTTTTTTAACAATCTTGGCTAATCTTAAAGTTAGCTAAAAATTGCGGCATTTTTGAGCGATCAATGTTAATAAAAAGGTCAACAGCGATCGATCTCAACCATGAGCAATAACAAAAGATTAATCAGGTATAAAAAAGGGCGAAAATCCTCCCAGACAAAACCCCACCTTTACGATTATCACTATAACCAACCCGGGACGATGCCAGGGTTAATCACCATCGATGAAAATGCCGTTGCTACGGAGATATTTTTAATTAATTATAACCCCCAACAAGCCACTATAGTTAATAATCTCTTACCTCAAGACTGTCTTAAATATTTATCCAATGATTCCATCTCTTGGATTGATATCGTCGGTTTGGGTAATGAAGATAAACTGCAAGAGTTGGGGGAAATTTTTCATTTACACCCCTTAACCCTTGAGGATATAGTCAGTATTCCCCAAAGACCAAAAGTAGAAGAATGCGAGAATTATATTTTAATTATAGTGCCAATGGCCATCCTAATCGATCCTCATGGTTTTTTGCTAGAACAAATCAGTTTAATAGTCGGTAAGAATTATGTTTTAACCGTGCAGGAAGAAGGACAATACGATTCTTTAGGGGGAGTTAGGGAGAGAATCCGTTTAAATAAAGGTTCCATCCGGCAGCAAAAATCGGGTTATTTAGCCTACGCAATTTGGGATGCCATTATTGACGGTTATTTTCCTGTTTTAGAGTCCTACGGAGAAAGAATCGAGGAGTTAGAAAACGAAATTTTAGCTAGTCCCACGGAACAGACTTTATCAAAAATTTACCAAATACGTCAGGAATTACTCTCCCTGCGACGGGCAATTTGGCCGCAAAGAGACACCCTCAATACCCTTTTACGCGATGAGTATATTGTCATCGATACAACGATTAAACCCTATCTACGGGACTGTTATGACCATGTGGTACAAATCCTCGATGTTATCGAAAATTACCGAGAATTTGCCAATGGTTTAATGGATTTTTACCTGTCTTCCGTGAGTAATAAAATGAACGAGATTATGAAAACTTTAACGGTAATCTCGACGATTTTTATCCCTCTCACCTTCATTGTCGGTATTTATGGCATGAACTTTGATACTGATAAATCTCCCTATAATATGCCTGAATTAGAATGGTATTGGGGCTATGGGTTCGTCTGGGGGTTGATGCTAACCGTTGCTTTCAGTTTAATCATTTTCTTTTGGCGACGCGGCTGGTTTAAGAACCTATCGACAGGGAAGAAAAGATAAACTGTTAAGCAGATTAGGCGGACCGGATTACCTGACCGGCATCTAGCAAGAGAAAATGGCTATTGCAGAGAAATCAATAATTTAGTGTCGGCGGTATTTTTTAACACTTTCAGTTGATGGCTTCTAATTTTGTCCAACCAACTATAGTGCTGGTTGCGACATTGATAGACGATATCGATGTCACCAATCTCTGACTTAACCTGAGCCAAGTAGTTTTCTAGTTCGCTAATTTTCATAACCAATCTCGCTTGCGCTGAAGGACATCAACCCTAAACCAAGAATTGTCCCTAAAGGATAGGGGTGACTACAGTTATTATTATAGGCCGATCATAATTCTTAAAAAAGTTCTGATCTAACAAAGTTAGCTAATGTCAGGGTTAGATGATATCGGCGAAGTTTTTTTCTAGTCGTCGAAAATACCAAATACCACTGACCAGCAAGAGAACGACTAGGGCTAAGGATAACAGGAATCCGGGCCAATAGATGCCGGCATCACCTCCGATAATCGCCCAACGAAAACCATCAATGACTCCCACCATGGGATTGAGAGAGTACAACCAACGCCATTTTTCTGGAACTATATTACTACTAAATCCTACGGGAGAAATATATAGCCCAAACTGAATGATAAAGGGAACGATATAACGAAAATCGCGAAATTGAACATTTAATGCTGATAACCATAAACCCCCACCCATAGAGGTGGCAAAAGCCATGAGAATGAATAAAGGTAGGGTTAAAATGCGCCAACTAGGTAAAAAATTATACCAAGCCATTAACCCTAACAGAATCATTCCTGAAAGCAGAAAATCAACGAAACTGACAATAACGGCACTGGTGGGAACAATTAACCGGGGAAAATATACCTTAGAAATTAGATTAGCATTATCAATTAAACTATTACTAGCTTCAGCAAGAGAACTGGCGAAAAATTGCCAGGGTAAGACCGCCGCAAAGACCAAAATTGGATAGGGAGCAGCGCCATCACTAGGCAAACGGGCTAATTTACCGAAGACAAAAGTAAAGACTAACATGGTCAAAAATGGCCGCAGTAATGCCCAAGCAATGCCGATAAAAGTTTGCTTATAACGAACTAAAATATCGCGCCAAGCCAGGAAATAAAATAATTCTCGGTATTGCCATAAATCCCGCCAATATTGTCTTTCACTTCGCCCAGCTTCAATAATTAATTCTTTTTTCATTACTTTTTAGGTTCTGGGGGTTGCTGTTTGGAAGCCTCCGCAATCGCTTGATTTAAACGAGTTAATTCTTCCTTAAACTTCGGTTCTTGGGGATAGGTTTTGACTAACTTTTCTAGGATACTTTTGGCTCCAGAAACGTCTTGAGTTTGTAATCTTGTTCCATAAAGAACTAGCATAACTTCCAGATTATCGGGATATTTTTGATATAACTTTTCTAAAGGTTCTCTGGCTCCGATAAAATCTTTTAACTGTAAGCGAGCTTGGGCCAGTCCTTGCAAAGCAGTGGGGTTATCTGGTTCGCGTTCGAGAATTTTCTCATAACCTTTGACCATTTCTTCTAATTTTTCGGGAGGAATAGTTGCCTCTTGCCCAGGTTGATTGCCTTGGGGGGAATTAGAATTATTATTTTTTAATAAACCTAAAGTTGGCACCACCATTAAAGCCAGAAATACTAAACCAGAGGAAACAATTAAGACTCGTTTGAGCGTATCGTTATTTTTTTTGGGCATACTTTTTAAAGATTAGAGATAAGATTAATCAGTAGTAACTCGATGAAATTCGTGACCCCAAAGATTATAAGCCCAAATTCCCAAGCCAAAACTACCTAAGCAGAGAATGGTGATCATCAGGAAAACTTGCCACCTATTGTAACCTGCTTCCTGAAGTTCTAGACGACCGAGGATAGCAGCAGCTAACAGGATTAAAACTCGACTAAATACCGCCCACTTGTGGAAGATAAAGACTACCGCCAAAGACCAGCCGAGAATTGATAATACAGCACTAATATCGTTTTTAAACCAACTGCGGAAAAATAGCGGCATTAAGTGACTAAACAGAGTTAATCCTAGGGCAATTGAGAGGATAACCCCTACCGCTAGGATATAGATGATGATTTCTAGCCATTCGCTAGTGAGAGTCCAATTCATCTCATCACCGCGGACAAGTAACCAATCACTCCATGATAAACGCTCATGGGCGATCGACCAGCCAAACACCCCATAGACCGATGGTATTAGAAAAGTAAGTAGTACAATGCGCCAAAACATAATCAGTTATCAGTTATCAGTTATCAGTTATCAGTTATCAGTGGGTAAGTTATCAGTGAGTAGTCTGTATTAAGTAAGCAGTATTAAATGGCAGTTTCCTACTGTCTTTTCACTGATCACTGATTACTGTTTACTGGACGGCTACGCCGTGCCTTTGGCAACACTGAAAAAAGTCAAGCCTGAACCCTGAAAGAGGGGAAAATTGCCCCTTTTCAGACTTCAGGCCCGTGGAGTTGTCCCGATCGCTTAGGACATATACTGGATGATAAAGTCGAAGTAGGGGGCTGCTGCCACGGCATCTTCTTGAGTCAAAAGAGCTAAAGCGGCCTCTTTGAGACAACGAATCGCTTCCACCATGCCGGGGATGGGAACATTAAGAGAGTTATACATCTCTTTGACCCCGATCAGGCCGGTTTGTTCGATCGGTCCTTTATCTCCAGCTAATACCCCATAGGTAACTAGACGCAGATACCAACCATAATCGCGCAAGCATTGATTATATTGACGCTGACCGTAGGCATTACCCCCCGGCGCTCTATAATCGGGACGTTTCTTGAACAGTTGTTTTTGAGCCTGATCGACGATTTTTTTCTCATTTTCAGCGAGAGTCTCGGCAATGCGAATTCTCTGCTCACCGGTTTTTAAAAACTGCCCGATACCCTGTAGTTCACCACTACTAGGATAACGAAGTTCGTCGTCGGCTTTGAGGATGACTTGGCTAACTACGCTCATAATATCAAGGTAAATTCTGATAACATTCTGTAGTTTATCTCAGGTCGGGGTCTGGAAGTCGAGTCATCCCTGCTGGGTGGGCAATTCCTAAAAATTGTAATATTTCGTTATGAGTTTCCCCGACAGCCCGGTTACTGTCTAGAATGAATGTATTAGTGGTCAGGAGCGAGGAGATGGCAATTGAGATGTCACCGCACACTGATTAACTTGAACCCGATAAGTGGTAATTAATATGGAATTTCTAGCACCCTTGCTGTTGATAGCGGGCATTCTGGGGTTAAATGGCTTTAAAATCGATCGAGAATACCAGCGTGGTGTTATCTTTCGTCTAGGGCGTTATCAAGACACCAAAGGCCCCGGACTGTACTGGATCATTCCCCTAGTTGACCAAAAAATGCAGCTGGATATTCGCACCAAAACCGTCGATATCGCCCCGCAAGAAACTGTCACCGCCGATAATGTCACAATTAAGGTTAATGCGGTTCTCTACTATCGCATTATCGATCCTAGCAAAGCGATTAATAAAGTCGAATCCTACCCCGCGGCCGTTTATCAAGCGGCCATGACCACTTTAAGAAATGTAGTTGGTCAAAATCATCTCGATGATGTCTTGCAAAAACGAGACAAAATCAATCAAGCGGTCCAACAAATTGTCGATGAAATTAGCGAACCCTGGGGCATTGATATCGAACGGGTGGAGATGAAAGATGTGGAAATTCCCACTGGTATGCAGCGAGCTATGGCCAAGGAAGCGGAAGCATTGCGAGAAAAACGGGCCCGTTTGATTAAAGCTGCCGCAGAACAGGAAGCCTCCCTAAAATTAGCGGAAGCTTCCCAATTAATCATGGAAAACCCCGCCGCTTTGGAATTACGCCGCCTACAAATGTTAACGGAAATTGGAGCGGAAAATAACACCAGTACCGTGATTATGCTTCCCTCCGATATCTTAAATCTTGCTCAAAAATTAACCGAAAAACCATCACAAAATGGCTCAGTTGTCAATAGCCAAAAGGGTTAATTTTCTCCGGTGTGTTAGGTTGGTTTAACACACCTAAAATTGTTAATTAACGCATGGTGACGAATTCCTCGGCAGCACTGGGATGAATGCCGACAGTGGCATCAAAATCGGCTTTTGTCGCCCCCATTTTTACGGCAATGGCTACTCCTTGAATAATTTCGGCAGCGTGATCTCCCACCATGTGCGCTCCGAGAATTTTACCACTTTCCTGATGGACAACTAATTTCATCAAAGTTTTGTCCTCTCGGTCTGGTAAAACATTGTAACCAGGGCGGAATTTAGACCGATAAACTTTAATCCCCGTGTCACCATATTGTTTTTTTGCTTGCAATTCCGTTAATCCCACCGTCGCAGCTTCAGGAGTAGAAAATACTGCCGAAGGAACGTTTTCATAACTCATTAACCGGGGTTTATTACCAAAGACTGTATCGGCAAAAGCTCGCCCCTCATTAATCGCCACGGGAGTTAAATTAATTTTATCGGTACAATCACCCACGGCATAGATATTATCTTCACTGGTTTGGCTATACTCGTTGACGACAATTGCCCCTTTTTTTACCTCGACATTGATATTCTCTAATCCCAATTTTTCCAGCTTAGGAATTCTTCCAGTAGCGGCTAATCCTAGGGCATCAACAAAGAGCATTTCTGCGGTTTCTTTCCCCTGAATATGTACTTTTAAACCCTCAGCAGTTTTCTCGATCGAAGTGGGGAAAGTTTCGGGCATAATTTTAATTCCCTGACGGATCATTTCCGCTTGAATCTCATCGCGTATATCCTCATCAAAACCTCTTAAAATCTTGTCTTTACGGATTAACTGCACCACTTCTGTCCCTAATCCGTGCATAATACCAGCAAATTCCACCCCAATATATCCCGCCCCTAAAACTATAATTCTTTTCGGTTGTTCTGGCAGTTGAAACATGGCATCAGAAACTACCGTATGTTCGATCCCCGGAATATCGGGTTTAACGGGATGTCCCCCCACGGCAATTAAAATTTTATCGGCAGTAATTTTCTCCTCTCCCACCTCTAGGGTATGGGTATCAATAAACTTGGCATAATTAGGAAAAATCGTCACTTGAGAATTATCGAGCATCTTTTGATAAATGCCATTCAAACGTATAGTTTCCTGATTAACGGCACTAATTAATTTTTGCCAATTTAACTGACTCTCTACTGGACTCCAACCGTAACCTTCCCCATCCTTAAATAGTTGCGGAAAACGACTAGAATAAACCATTAATTTTTTGGGAATACAACCGCGATTAACACAGGTTCCTCCCAAGCGATCGTATTCTGCTAATCCCACTTTTGCCCCGTATTCGGCAGCCCGTCTAGCGGTGGCAATACCCCCAGAACCACCACCAATCACGAATAAATCAAAATCATAACTCATAAAAATATCCTCGCAAATGAATAGAAGTTTGACGGAATCAAGAAACTTTTTTGGCAAAAAGGGGAGCGAATATCTCGGATCAATCCCTAACTGAATCTATCGAGTAACTAGCAGAATATGGTCACTAATGCTGCTAAATTAGAGTCAATTTACCTACTGCCAAGACTTAATTCTATGCTAACACGCCGCTCGAAATTATCTTTTCTCTTGGGGACTTGTTCCCTATTTCTCTGGGTAAACCATCCCGTCACCCTCGCAACCCCCATCAGTCAAGACAATTCCCCCCCTTCCCAGTTTATCTGTCCAGCAGACTTAGCCACCAGGATCGATCGCATTTTGGCCCGACCCGATTATCAAGGCGCTTATTGGGGAATTTTCGTAAAATCCCTTAATTCTCAGGAAAATCTCTATAGTCTCCACGAAAATAACTTTTTTACTCCCGCTTCTACTGCGAAATTATTAACCACTGCCGCCGCTTTCAGCAAATTTAACCGCGATTATCGTCTGAAAACCCCCATTTTAGCCCAGGGCAACCCCCCCGATTTAGAAACTTTAACCTTAGTCGGGAGGGGAGATGCAACCATAACCACAGAAAAGTTAGAAAAATTCGCAGAAAAGTTAAAAGCACAGGGAATTAACTCAATTTATCGCTTAATTGTCGTTGCTAGTCCTTTTGTCGTCTCCGATAGTCAAAAAACCTGGGAATGGGAAGATGTCTTTTTTGACTATGCTGTACCCGCTTCTAGCTTGGTTTTAAACGAAAATTCCGTCACTTTAAAGCTTTTACCGCGACAATTGGGGCAAAGCTTAGATTTACAATGGTCTGATCCCATTGCCGCTAAACAATGGCTAATTGAGAATCAAACCAGCACCGCAGCGCAAGGAAGCCCGAATACTCTGGCAATTAAGGGCAATTTAGCCAATAATCGCCTAATTATCACTGGTTCTCTGGCGATTGATAGTCAAGATGATTTTAATTTAGCTATTCCTCAACCTTCGGAGTATTTCCTCGCTCACTGGCGTAATATCCTTGAAAAAGCGGGAATTACCGTTAAAAACGCAGAAATTAGTTCACAGATTCTCGGCTATGAGATCACCAATTTAGAATCAGAACCCCTAGCATATTTGGTGGAAAAAGTCAATAAAAATAGCGATAATTTACTAGCCGAAACCCTACTACAAATGCTCGGCGGTGTCTCGGGATTGCAAGAAACTTTAACAAAACTGGGAATTAACAGCGATAGTTATAAAATCGGCGACGGTTCGGGGCTATCACGACAAAACCTAATTAAACCCAAGACTTTAGGTCAAATTTTACAACTAATGGCAGAAAATCCTGATTATCGGCGTTCTTTAGCCATTGGCGGCGTTGATGGCACTTTAACCAATAGATTCCGCCAGACTCCCCTAGAAGGACGATTACAGGCAAAAACCGGGACTTTAACCGGAGTTATCGCTCTCGCCGGTTATCTAGAAACCGCCGACAATCAACCCCTAATCTTTAGCATAACCGTAAATAACAGCGATCAGCCCGCCACCACCCTCAGAAACGGCATCGATGAGGTGATTTTGCTCCTAGGACAGTTAAAACGCTGTTAATCTTTAGGAGGCAAAAGGCAAAAGGCAAAAGGCAAAAGGCAAAAGGCAAAAGGCAAAAGGCAAAAGGCAGCTTTGTTCTCCCCAACACCCCACTTCCCCAACACCCCAACCCCCAACCCCCAACTAATTCGATCGAGTCATTTAATCACAGAAGCTTGTATACTTTTGTAAAAATTGCTTCTAGCTGACCTGTAGATTAATCGAGGGAGTTATTGATATATGTATATAGTTCAGGTTGCCTCTGAGTGCGCCCCGGTGATTAAAGCCGGGGGATTGGGGGATGTGGTATATGGATTGAGTCGAGAATTGGAAATTCGGGGTCATTGCGTGGAGCTAATCCTACCCATGTATGATTGTATGCGCTACGACCAAATTTGGGGCTTACACGAGGCTTATCGGGACCTGTGGGTGCCTTGGTACGGTGGGGCAATTCACTGTAACGTTTTTTGTGGTTGGGTACACGGGCGCTTGTGTTTCTTTATTCAACCCAATTCGGGGGATAATTTCTTTAATCGCGGTACTTACTATGGTTGTAAGGACGATAATATGCGTTTTGCCTTCTTCTCTAAAGCCGCTTTAGAATTTTTGCTCAGAAGTAATAAACGTCCCGATATAATTCATTGTCACGACTGGCAAACCGGTTTAATTCCGCCCTTACTTTTTGAAATTTATAAATATCATGGTATGGGCAATCAGCGCGTTCTCTACACCATCCATAACTTTAAACATCAAGGATTTGCTGGTGCGGAAATTCTCTGGGCAACAGGATTAAATAACGATACTTACTACTTTAGCTATGCCCGAATGCGCGATAACTTCAATCCTTTTGTGATTAATTTTATGAAAGGTGGGATCGTCTTTTCCAACTATTTCAATACCGTCTCACCCCACCATGCTTGGGAAGCACACCACACCGATGTTAGTTACGGTTTAGGCCATACAATTCACCAGCATCAACAGAAATTTACTGGCATTCTCAACGGTTTAGATTACAATATCTGGAACCCGGAAGTAGATAAATTTATTCCTGCACCCTATGGTATTGATAACTTCTCCGAGAAGGCACGCAATAAAAAGGCACTGCGAGAAAGACTCTGGTTAAGAGATGAGGCAGAAAAACCCTTAATTTGTTATGTCGGTCGTTTAGATGACCAAAAAGGCGTACATTTAGTTCACCATGCCATGTATTATGCCTTAGCTCGCGGGGCGCAATTTGTCCTCTTAGGTTCCGCCACCGAATCGTTAATTAATAACTGGTTCTGGCATGAGAAAAATCACCTCAATAATAACCCTGATGTTCATATTGAATTGGGCTTTAATGAGGAATTATCTCACCTGATTTATGCGGGGGCTGATATGATTGTGGTTCCCAGTAATTTTGAACCCTGCGGACTGACACAAGTAATCAGCTTAAAATATGGAACTGTTCCCATTGTCCGGGGAGTTGGTGGTTTAGTTAATACGGTTTTTGATCGCGATTATGATACCTATCACAAACCGGAAGAACGCAATGGTTTTGTCTTTTTTGATCCCGATAATAATGCCCTCGAATCAGCCATGTCCCGGGCATTGGAATTGTGGTACACTCAACCAGAAGAATTCCAAAAATTAGCGATTCAAGGTATGGAATGCGATTACTCTTGGAATCGCCCTGGGGAAGAATACGTTGCCCTCTATGAAATGATTCGCCACAAATAAACTGTCTTGTCTCTAGCAATTCCCTGGCAGTTGTCAACAGAAATTCGAGGAATAGATTTGTTGAAATTACCGGGGAATTGCTTTAGTTTTGACCGATTCCTGACTCCTAACCCCACCAACAAACTTTTTGCCGCAAACCCTACTTAGGGTCTGCTGAATAAATCTAAAAACCTTGTTGGATAAGACTTTTGGACTTTTTTCCCCTCAAAAAGTGCCAGCCATTGCGGGGATCGGGGGGGAAAATTCAGGGACTTTTTCCCTGAAAATTAGGTAGTTGACCACCTGAAAATCGATAAAACCCCACACCCCACACCCCACACCCTGCCCCCAGGAAAAGCTTTTTCATCAAACCCTACCTAGTAGAGCAGAAATGTTAACTTTGCTTGGTATTCTTGGGTGAGGGGATGACTAACTCCTAAAATCTGAAATATGGCTAACATGGCTTTTCTTGCCCCATCCTGACGATATTTTCTACTTTCTCCCACCACGCTGATCAGTTTATCTAAAGCGGCGGCATAATCTTCTTTTAATGCGGAATTAATCCCAGTCAAAAATATCGCATCGAGGGGATTATTTTCTGGTTTTAACTGTTGAAATTCTAGGAGAGTTTTCCAACCTTTGATCAGGGGATTTTCTTCTTTAATAGCACTGATTAATCGGTAAGCATCAGACCATTTTTCTAGACGCATGAGAAATTTTACCGCCATAATAACTAATCGTGGTTCGTTGGGATATTTAGGAAAAAGACGATCAAATAATTGTTTAGCTGCGGGCAAATTATCGAGGGCAATCGCTTCTTGTATTTCTGCTAATCCTGTTTCTAATTCCGATTTTAAATCGAGACGGGAAAATAAGTCTCTAATTTGTTCTTCTGGCAAAGCACCGACAAAACAGGGTAACACTTCTCCCTTGCTGACAATTCGCACATCGGGAACTCCTTCTACATCGTATTGTTCGGCTAATTCGGGATTTTTATCTATATCTATTTTGGCCAGGATAAAATTATATTCGCTTGCCAGTTTTTCTAGCATCGGTTTTACCAATTTACAGGGTCCACACCACAGAGCATAAAAGTCTAAAATCACCGTATTTAGATAGGATTTCTCGATTACTTCACTGTCAAAATTTGTCCCATCTACCTCAATAGAATATCCCATCTATTTCTCCTCTAATAACTTATTTTCAGCTAGTTTTGTCTCACTTATCTCTTTTATCCAAAGGGCTAATCCTCCCCCTCGTCCCCGGGCTGCCATCATTGTTTCTGTGATCAGAAAATAGGCAAAAAATGCCTGTTTTTTGATACTTTCCTGATAAAAATTCGCTTCACTTACCCGGCCATTTCTAATAAAACCTGAATAGAGAGAGCGGTTAAATAGAGTTAGGTTGAGCCGGGTAAAATCAAAGGCGAGAAGACGGGTTTTAGGAAAAAACTTAACCGGACCGCTTACGGATAGTTTTACCGCCCCTAAAACTATCTGATTGCTGACGGTTCCAGAGATAAATTCTCCCAGTTCTAAGCTCTCATTTCTTTGGTAAGAGATGGTAATTTTTAACCAGGATGGTAGATAGCGCCCCTTACCCAAAACAATTCCCGCTCTCTTTTTCGCTTTTTGAGTTCCTGTGATAAAGTATAATCGCCAAGTACCGACCAAAGCCTCAAAAGTAAGATTTTCTTTAGTTTTTTTAGTGTTTTTTCTTTGCTTAAGAGAAATTCCAGCAATTGAGAGACAGGGGGGCGATTATCATCCTTAAGTATTAGGGGTGAGTCGAGATTTATAACCATGATTTCAGACAGTGCCAAGATATTTTAGCTGAAGCTACCGAACTCGAAAAAGCGAGCGATAAACCGGTTGACCCTTATTATAAGTGGACTTTTCCCTCTCCGTCGGTACGGGGAAAATATTTTCCTCTAACCAGGGGGTTTGATGTTGCCGAACAAAATGGGGATGTGCTTGAAATCTCTCCGTCATTTCCAGGGCGATCGATTCCACATCCGACTGTAAAAAAACCCAGCCCCCAGCTACCATATATTTAGCCAAAGCTATGACTAATTCCGGCTGCACAACCCGACGCTTACTATGACGCTGTTTAAACCAAGGATCGGGAAATTGAATCGACACCCAAAATAACTTATCTGCGGGCAAAGATTGCAGTAAAATTTCTGGGGCAACATTCATATTGCCAAAAACAAAAGCGAGATTACTTAATCCTAACCTTTCCCGTTCCTGATTCGCTTCAATTACCAAAGGTTGACGAATTTCAATCCCCAAAAAATTAATTTCTGGATATACTTGGGCCATTTGTAACAAAAATTTACCCCGCGCACAACCAATGTCAAGATGGAGAGGTTGCGTCATATCCTGATAAACTTGATTCCAATCGGGGGGAGCGATCGGATGGCGATATTTATGACTTAAGGGATTGACGTGCTGACGAACGCGAACTTTAGCCAAAGATATTTTCTCCTCATTTCTCCTCGATCGATCTAGTTTACCGATATTTAGCCCAATTCAATGCGATGAATTTCCGTTTCGCCATTCTCAGCGATCCTCATATCGCTTTACCCACAACCATTTTGAACCATTCTAATCGCTTTCATCTGGTGGAAGTGAGTATTCCCGCTTTAAAAATTGTTTTAGACCATATCATCACCCTTAACCTCGATTTTCTGCTGATTGCTGGCGATTTAACCCAAGATGGTGAACCAGAAAATCATCGTTGGTTAGCCGATTGTTTAGCCACTTTACCCTTCCCCGTCTATGTGGTGCCGGGTAATCATGATGTTTTGAGTTTAACCGCGACGGAAAACCAGATCGGTTTAGCAGATTTTCCCTTTTATTATCAACAATTTGGTTACAGCGACCCCGAACAAATATACTACCAAAAAGAAATTTTACCCGGAGTGCAATTAATCGGTCTGAATTCTAATCAATTCGATGAGCAAGGTAAACAAATTGGCAGTTTAGATGCAGAACAATTGCATTGGTTAAAACAGACTTTACCCGCGCTAAAAAACGATCTAGTGATGGTGATGATCCATCATAACGTGATCGAGCATTTACCCGGACAAAGCAATCATGAATTAGGTAAACGCTATATGTTGGCTAATGCGGTAGAACTGCTCGATATACTACAGGAAAACGGCGTAAAATTGTTGATTACCGGCCATCTCCACGTGCAGGATCTGGCTTTTACTAGAGGTATCTATGAAATTACCACCGGTTCCCTCGTCAGTTATCCCCATCCCTACCGGGTGCTAGAATATTGCGAAAACACGGTTGAATTAGCCATAGAATCCTTTCATTTGCAAAATATACCCGGATGGGAGAATTTACCCGCTATTTCTCGGCAATGGTTAGGCGATCGCTCTTATCCTTTTATGATGCGTTTATTAACTTGCCATCCCCTCAATCTTCCCGTGAGTCTAGCGGAGGAATTAGCCCCGAAATTACGAAATTTTTGGGCAGATGTAGCCCAAGGTGACACAATCTTCGATTTTAGCGATTTTCCGCCCCTAGTACGCCGTTATTTTTACGCTTTCAGTGCCGTCGATCCCCTCGGTAATCCTCATTTTATCGACAATCAAGCCGTAATTAGTTTCAAGCATCAGTTCGGTTATCAGCGATCAAACTTGCTGGTAGAGTTGAGAGAATAGCTGCAATAAATAATTAACTATAGCTATAGTTATGGCACTATCCGGCAGCGCAGCCGCTATATTGGAAGAAAATGTCAAAAAAAATCAATGGAAGCAATTAAAAAGGAATTAAAAAAAATCGGTTCTCTTGCCCTCTTTTTTTTCTTGGCTTTCGGTTATATTCTTCTGATCATGAAATTATTTCTGGAAGAGTATTCGATTACCACCTACGTTTTGGGTAAAGCGATCTTAGGGGCGATCATTGCCGCAAAAACCGTGGCCATTCTCGACGCAGCCATGAAGCTAGAATGGTTAGAAAATCGACCCCGTTACCTTAGCGTTCTGTATCGAACCTTTGTTTACACCCTAGCAGCACTGATTCTCGGCTCGATCGAGGGTTTTCTGGAAGCTTATCGGGGAACGCGGGTAATTTCGGAGGCAATGGCCAAATTTTGGCAAAGGGAAAGTTTCTCTCAAATCCTTGCGGTTACTCTCTGTCTCGCAGTGGTTTTTTGTCTCCACAATCTCTGGCACGAAATCGATCGCTATTGGGGTAAAGGCACGTTGAGAAAATTTTTTCTCGGTCGCTCCTAAAGTACAGCAGTTATCTTAATGGTGAAGTTTTTGGGGAGTTGGTCGTCAGGAGACAGGGATTTAGGGAGATGGGAAATACCCCAACACCCCACTACCCCAACACCCGACACCCTGCCCCCAGGAAAAACTTTTTGCCGCAAACCCTACTTATGATACTTGACCAATTTTTGAACCTAGAAGGAATCTCTATTCAAGGCTATCGACTGCATTTGCGAGAATAGCCAAGGGTTGCTGATTTTTTTATTAACCACAAAGACACAAAGGACACAAAAAGAGGGAGTGAGGGATTTTCACTACTCTAATAGCGCCCAGATAGCCGAATAATCTAAGCGTGAATATGAATTTGACTAAGAATATAACGCAAGCGATCGTAATCATCTTTGAGTAAAACACTTAACTGTCTGCCCACATTTACTAACCATTGTCGATCGGCTTGACGCAATTGATACATCTGACGGATAGAAGCAGCTGCCAAAGCTTCCACGGGAGTATTTTTGACCTGTAATAAAATTCTTAAAAAGTCTAATTGTTCACTAAAATAAACCACTTCTAACGACTCACATTGATAAACCGCCTGATGAATTTGTGGAGGCCGGGGAGGAATGTATTGATAGATATAACCTCGCCCGGCACCATTGCCATTAACTTGTCCCGGCAGGGTTTCAAAACCGACAATAGTTGCCCGAAATTCCGTTTTTAACATAGCGAAAATCTGCGGCTGTTGTTCCCGCAATTCAGCCAAAGATAACCCCAAAGCTCTAGCGCGATGTACCGAATCGATCGGGGCAGTGGTGGCAAAGGTGACAATCCCAAAAATCTTATTACCCGTTTCTTCATCGTAGGCTTTTACCCAACTACCAAAAGCGGGCATAAAAGGAAAGTTTAACTCCTCTGGTTCCAAACATTGCGCTAAAAACTCGGTCGTCGTCGTCTCGATAACTTCGGCGATATGATCGGGATGGCGGTTATCGATGGCCAATTGCGGTAAGGGTGGACGCATGGTTATTTTTTGCCTTTAGCCGGGGCAATAATTACTTCTTCTAATTCCGAGAGATTAAAGGTGACTAACTTATCCCAGTTGCCCCCCTCAAAAAGAACGGCCACTTTCCCATCGCTTAAACGCTGGGCTAAACCTTCAAATTTATAGTAGGTATCATCGGGATTGCTGACTCGAACGGTACTACCTGGCAAAATCATAGGATTGACGACGAAATTATAATTAACTGTCTCTTAGCTTATCAAAAATTAGTGATCAGGGAGTCGGCTGGCAATAAGATGAAATATGAGGGGATTTGGCATCATCCCCAGAGGACAGGCTATTTACTGAATCACTGAAAAAAGCTCCCCACTTCCCCAACAATGAATAATAGGTTCCCATCTCAGGGCTCTGTACTACCATTCGGGGTAAATTCAAGCGATCTCCAGACATCTATGAGCAAGGTTCTCCTGTTGAATGCCTCCTAAGAACCGCTAAATGTTACCAGTTGGTGGCGCGGGATCATTCCGATTAGGCGATCGCAATTCGTTGATCAGGCGACAATTGTTGTACTGCTGAAATCAGCTGTTCTAAGGTTACGGGAATGGTTCTCATCGATTTTGCTTTAATAATTTAAAATTTGCTCTATTCAACTCTCAATTTTAACAGATCGCCCTTCCCCCCCCCAAACAACGATCACCCATCCCTCAAAAAACGATCGCCCTCAATCCCACCCACAAAAACGATCGCCCTCAATCCCACCCACAAAAACGATCACACCCAACCCCACCCACAAGAGTGATCGCACTTCAACCCCACCGACAGGCGATCGCACTATTGGGCATTCAGGTTTCTGAGAATTTTTTGTGCTAAAAATTCTTTGATTTCTGTATGTCGCGGTACAGCTTCAATGACCCCAGTTTGAGGGTTAATCCAAAGAGAATGAGAAGCACCCTCTCGCTTAAGATAACAACCAGCTTTCCGCAACTTTTTTTCTAATTCTTTACGTTTCATGGAATGGAAATTGTCTCCTCGATCGCTTCTTTTGGTAGTCCTCGACGAATATCAGCTAAACGATCTTCAAAAATTAGTTGAATAGCACTTTTTAAGCTTTCTTTGGCTTCTTCAATGGTTTCTCCTTGACCATTTGCACCTAGGACTTCAGGACAAATCGCCCAGTATCCCCCTTCTGTTGCTGCTTCAATGATGGCGGTGAATTCTCCTTTCATGACAATCTCCTTTGATAATTTATGAATTATTCGATAATTTATGAATTAGCGTGCTGCTACGCAGTGCCTTCAACATCGCACTCTCAATCAAAATATCACAAGATCACGACACAAGATTAGAGCATCCTGGGGATGATGTTGGGTTGAGTACCGATCACCCAACCTACCAGATCCAGCGATCGCACTACAAGATATACAAGATCAGATGATCGCATTAAATAGGTTTTATTCACCTCAATAACTCTGTTGCTTCTTTTAAGACTTGAGTAATTTCAGGTTTGTGACAACTAATTACATCGTTTGGTAAATGCTTGTGATGGGGAAAAGTAGAGAGATTGGGAAAGTGAGGGGTACTATCATAACGAAAAACCAGGTTGTTTTTTTCATCTTGGAAATGGTAACGATAATCTAGGAATTCTAAGTAATTGTCTGTGATTACTATAGCTTCGTTTATTTCTAATAAATGGGTCTGATTGAAACGCAACCTAATTCTTAAATTGGCTCTTTGTGATGTCAGTATTTCTTCTTGATAAAGTTCTACATAGGCATTTTCACACTGCACAATTGCTTGCTCTACTTGATTGAGGTAATCAGATAAAAGTTTAAGCAGCATGATTTAATCTTTGTTCTAATTCTTGACGCAAAGCAAGGTAATGACGATAATCGTTTGCCCATTCTATAAATATTAGATCATCTGACAATGTTCCCTGATTGTATTCTTTATAAAAATCTTCGGAATCCATTTTATGTTGGTTCTCATAGACGCTAAGTCGCTTGGCAACAGCAATCAAAGCATCTAAAGATGATGTATATTGAATGGTCTGTTTACGCATTTTTCTTTTACTCCAAAATAATGATATTTTGATTATAAACGATTGCGCTCAAACAAAAACATAAATACTAGGGTGCGCTCTTCGATAGTGTAACGCACCAGTTTAATGATAAAGTTGATGTGTTACGGCGGATTGTTAATTTGAGTTTTTTATCAAAGATTATCGCCGCCTAACCCACCCTACAAGAGCGGCAAGCTTACTATTAAAAATTGTTTTGATCTAAGATTGAATCAGCAATATTTTATTGGGAGTATCAAACAATGGAACCAATTTCTCTGATTGTCACCGCCTTGACTGCCGGTGCGGTTGCTGCGGCTAAAGACACGGCGGAAAAAGGCGTTAAAGATGCATATCAAGGTTTTCAAACCTTGATTAAGCGTAAATTTGCTAATGATGCTTTGGCACAAGCAATGGTAGAGGCAAAACCAGAGGATATCAAGAAAGCTGAAGGTTTGTTAAAAGATAAAATTGTCGAAGCGGGGGTTGATAAAGATCATGAAATCACTAAATTAGCCCAAGATTTACTAGACAAGCTCCAAGAACAACCCGGTGGACAACAAATTATCACCCAAAATATTAGTCTGGACACAGACAGGATTTTTCGCGCTTGGCAGGAGCGTTTGCGGGGGGCGATGGGGCAATGGCAGCAGACGCAGGGGGATGAAGGCTCATGGTTGCGCGGGGCGGCGTTGGCGGAGGCAGAAGAACAACTGAAGCAACGCCCAGAAGATATTAGCCAAAGTGAACAGGATTTTATTAAGCGGAGTCTTCAGGAACGAGAACGTATGAAACAAGCCGAAGCAGCCCCCAGGCGGCGGGAAATTAGAACCACTTGGAGGATTGCTGCGGGTTCCTTGGTGGCGCTGGTGGTTAGTACGGGATCGGGTTTGATGGCTTGGCAAAAAACACAACAAGAAGGCCTTTTCTGCAGCGTTAATTTTAGTCCCGACGGCAAGACTTTGGTGAGCGGTAGTGGGGACGGACCCATCGAACTCTGGAATGTAGAAACAGGCAAGGAAATCCGCACCCTCAAGGGGCATTATTACCCTGTCAGAAGCGTTAATTTTAGTCCCGACGGCAAGACATTGGTGAGCGGTAGTGATGACGGGACTATCAAACTCTGGAATGTAGAAACAGACTGGGATTTAGATGCTTTAATGGGGCGTAGTTGCGATTGGATACGAGGTTATTTGGCGAATCCTAATTCTGGTGTTAAGGAGGAGGATAGGCATTTGTGTGATGGGATTGGTACAAAGAATTAGCCCACCAATTTAATAATAAAGTTGCTCTGTTACAGCCGATTGTTAATTTAGGTTTTTTTTCAGAGATAATCGCTACAAACAGAAACATAAATCGTAGGGTGCGTTAGCCAAAGCGTAACGCACCAATTTAATAATTAAGTTGGTGCGTGGGGCGCGGATTATTAATACTAAATCCGTTGAGTAACGCACAGAAAACGGGTTTCTCGGAGAAACCCGTTTTCTGCTCATGCACTCAGGCAAAAAGGGGAATAAATAATCAGTCTTTAATAACCAGATTTAGTATAACTTGTTTTTTTGTCAGAGATTATCGCCACAAACACGCACCCTACAAGATCAGGCTTACACAAAAAAACAATTTATGTTATTATTAAAATAAATCTCAGTCAATAAAAAATATTTATTATGAATATCAAAGTGGTTGTCTGGCAAGAAGATGATGTTTGGTGTGCAACTGTACCAGCTTTGTCTGGTTGTCATACTTGGGCAGAAAATTATGATGATTTGATGGTCATGGTTAAAGAGGCAATAGAAGGCTGGTTAGAAGTTTCTCATGAAAAAAAATTACTTGATCGAAAAGAGAATCAGCAATTAGTGGAGATTTCTGTATGAAGTCAATCTCAGGTAAAAAAATTATGTAAAGTCGTTGAAATATTTGGCTGGAAATTGGCAAGAATTAAAGGAAGTCATTATATCTATACCAAAGAAAATGTTTCGGCAATTATTGTTATACCAATACATGGAAATCGAGATTTACCGATAGGAACATTAAAAGGTATTCTCAAAGATTCAGGATTAACTGAAGATGATATTTGACAACGTAACGCACCAATTTGATGATAAATTTGGGCGTGGGGCGCGGATTATTAATTTTAGTTTTTCATCAGAATTAGTAACCGCAAACACGCATCCTGCCAGATCTATACTCAACGGATTGAGTATAATAGGTTCCAATCCCAGGGATCTGTGTTACCATTCGGGGTAAATTCAAGCGATCTCCAGACACCTATGAGCAAGGTTCTCGTGTTGAATGCCTCCTACGAACCGCTAAATATTACCAGTTGGCGGCGCGCGATCGTTTTATTGTTGAAAGGAAAAGCTGAATCCCTAGAACATAACGGAAAAGTGGTTTGTCGTGACTTACCCCTACCTTCTGTTATCCGTCTTAGGCAATACGTCCGTGTTCCCTACAAGGAAATTCCTTTAACCCGTCGTAATATTCTCGAACGAGATCATCACACCTGTCAATACTGTCTCTACCGAGGTGAACAATTAACCATCGATCATGTGATTCCCCGTTCTCGCGGAGGGGGTGATACCTGGGAGAATCTAGTGGCGGCTTGTGTGCGTTGTAATGTGCATAAGGGCAATCGTACACCAAAAGAGGCCAATATGTCCCTACGCGCCCAGCCGCGTCGTCCCTACAGTAGTCTCCACTTTGAGCTATTAAAGCACACCAGGGGCAATCACAATCACGAATGGCGTAAATATGTCATCGGTATTTAGGGTGAAAAAGGCATGGTGAAACCAAGACCAAAATTGATTCCCATGCCATTATTATTAGTCTGGGTGCGAGGATTGGCAACTCCCGTGCCTAGATAAACCGAACAACCGCGACAGGGGGAATTGACTCGGTAGCGCACCGCCATGGGATCATTGGGATCGGTGATAGTTACTCCCTGATGGTTTAAATCTTTAATTAGATTGGTGACGGGTTTGAAAAAATCGGCGCTGGGGGGTTGACTTGGTTGCAGTTCTAGGCTTTGTTCTTGGGAAGCAAGAACAATTTCCGAAGTGATAATTAGCAGTAGAGAGGTGGTTAAGCCAAATAAACCCAGATTATTTTTGATTTTCATCTTTTTTATTACCGAGAGATTGTTAATTTCCTCCGGTAATAATTATAGCGTTTTCTCACTGGAAAGGAACCTAATCAGTAAAAAAAATTTACTGATTTTTACCATACTTATAATAAGCGGCACAAGCACCTTCACTAGAAACCATACAAGTACCGATGGGATGTTCGGGAGTACAAGCAGTACCAAATACTTTACATTCCCAGGGTTTTAAAACACCTTTAAGAATTTCGCCACACTGACAAGCTTTGTGATCTTTAACACGCTGATTGGGTAAAGTAAATTTCTTCTCCGCATCAAAATTACTGTACTCATCTCGCAGTTTTAACCCTCCTTGAGCAATTTCTCCTAAACCTCGCCATTCAAACTGATCCCGCAGTTCAAAAACTTGCTTGATTGCCGATAAAGCGACTCTATTTCCTTGATTTTGTACCACTCGATCGTACTGATTTTCGATCTCACATCTCTGCTCATCTAATTGTTTTAATACCATCCAAATTGATTGGAGAATATCCAAAGGTTCAAACCCAGAAACTACCACAGGTTTATGATATTCTTGGGCAATAACTTGATAGGGTTCTGTGCCAATGACCATGCTAACATGACCGGGACCAACAAAACCGTCTAACTGTAAATCTGGGTTATCTAACAAAGCTTTCAGAGCGGGAATAATCACCACATGATTAGAAAATAAACTAAAATTAGTGATACCATCTCTTTGCGCTTCTAAAACAGTTAAAGCTGTGCTAGGAACGGTGGTTTCAAAACCTAATGCTAGAAATATTACTTCTTTATCGAGATTTTCTCTGGCAATTTTTAAGGCATCGCGAGGAGAATAAACCATGCGAATATCATCACCTTTTGCTCGCGCTTGCAGCAGACTCAAATGGGAACCGGGGACACGCATAGTATCGCCAAAAGTTGTCAGAATTACGTTCGGTTGTTGTGCGAGAAAAATGGCATCATCTAAACGACCTCGCGGCATCACACAAACGGGACATCCGGGACCATGAATTAATTCGATAGTTTCGGGAAGTATTGCCTCGATACCGTATTTAAAAATTGAGTGGGTATGACCCCCACAAACCTCCATAATTTTAGTAACTTTTCCCCGCTTTTCAGAGATTCTTATCGATAATTGTTCAATTGGTTGAATTAATCCTGACGCTTTAACGGGATCACGAAATTCATCAACGTATTTCATAGTTTATCTCCTTTAATTATAATTTTTAGCTGTCGGTCGTCAGTAATAATTGCCGTGATTTACATTTCTTAAGATAGACAATATAATTAATTTAGTATGTGACTACTTAAGAACATTAATTATGATTAAATTCTGCCTCTAATTCCGCTAATTGTGTTAATAAATTTAAGGTTTCTTGCGCCTCATCTTCATCAATTCGATTCATAGCAAAACCCACATGAACTAATACCCAATCCCCTACACAAGTATTAGCGGGATGGTCTTCATCAACAATGCAAGTAATATTTACTTCTCTTTTTACACCCCCCACATCGACGAGAGCGAGATGATGGTTTTCATCAATAATTGCTGTAATTTGTCCCGGTATGCCTAAACACATAGTTTTTACCTTAAATCTAGTTTTTGTTAATTATGCGCCGATTTTTGGGCTAGAGATTGCAGTAATATCAACTGACGGCCCTTCTCATAAAGATGAAGTATAACCTAATTTGGTATTGACGACCGACGACCGGCTCCCGAAAAGGAAAACGTAATCAAAGGTTATCCTTTTTACTTGGTCTTACCTGCCATTCTGGACTATTGCCCTCAAGAACAGCTTTTTTTCCCGTATCTTTTTTAAGATTTCCCCTATCCCAGACTCTGAACAGTATCTAGGCAAGGGTAAAACTTTTGTAAGTACCTAGGGTTTGCCGAAAAAGTCTGAAATGCCGATAGGAAAAAGGTTTCGACTCAATAAAGTCTAGAAAAAGGGCAGCAAAAAAGGTAAAATACCCTAAAAGCCTGGCACTTTTTTTGGTACACATGTATCGAATAGCCACCGCAACTCCATCAGAACCCGAATCATTTCAACTCCCCTTTGGCGGAAAACTATCAGATGAAAACCGTTGGGTTATAGCGGTTTTCAGTCTAATAAGGTATAGTAAATCCCTTGATAGATAGGCGTTTCAGCGTTTCAATCGGGACTCACTTCTGTGAAAACCGCTATACCCGCATTTCTCACAAACTGAATTGAGAACCTAATTTAGAGGTTGAGAGTTGTGTTTTTAAAAATTAAGAAAAACTCTGAAGGTTGCCGAGGGATAATTCGACAAAACTGGCCAAATTTTTGCGGAATCAACCGATAAAATCTGGTCAATTATTCAAAATTTTCATGATAAAACAGGCTGAATTTATGAACAGCCCTTTTTAAAATTATTTGGTTGTTTTTGAGAACTATTCGACTTATCCAGGAGCAGGAAGTCCTTGAATTCTGGAGTAAGCTATCACTAAAATATCTTGATAAGGACAAGAACTAGCGATGGCGATTAAAACTCTTCTAACGCTCACAGTAATTCTCGCCCCCAATTTCAGAAAATTAAGACGAATTGTTCCTACTGTTGCTTGGGCAAAAGCGGTTTTAGATAAGCAATTTTGACGAAAAGCCGGCATCAAGACATAAGCCATTGATGATAGCCAAAGTCTTAATTGATTACTCTCGAATGTCTGGGTTGAAGTCCGGTCAGCAAATAAATCTAGTTGTTGTTCTTTAAGACGATTTTCCATTTCTCCTCTAGGGCAATATTTGTCTGTATAAAGCTTTGAGGGGAGGATTTTTGAAGCTGGTAAAGATGTGACAACATGACGAATTTTTAATCCTTTACTACCATAACAAACTTTGGTAACAACTCTTCTTGAACGACTCCAAGATTGTTGAGTTTTGTAGCTAAGAGAGCGATAAAAAGTCGATTCTGGAAC
>NZ_JACJQV010000051.1 GCF_014696875.1 Microcystis wesenbergii FACHB-1317
CGATCAACTCCTGGAAGACTTTTCCAGAGCTTTTTAGCTGATTCACGGCTTCTATCTCCTAAATAACCACCAATTATTTCTCGGGTAGTTCTATCGATAGCTAACCAAATATAGACCTTTATCGTCTTAGAAAAAACCAAAGACCACATCTCATCACATTCTATAACCAATTTACCTTTTGGTTTGTCCGAAACCTTTATTTGACGGGGGACAGCCGCCAGTTTATTGTTGACATAGTTTTGTAACCATGACCAACTTACCCCTGTTACTCTGGCAATTCCTCGTCAGGAAATTCGTTCGAGTAAGAGTTTGTCAATTAATTGTTTGGTTTCGTCAGAGACGGTTTTATTAGTGGGATTGATCACAAACTGACGACCACATTCTTTACCTTGACGTTTGGGTTTTCCATTATGAATAGAACCATTCTTGATCCTATGGTGAGAACCACAATTAGGACAGGGGAATAGAGGTGAACTAGGGGGGGTACTTTGTTCGGTGCTAGACTGATATTTGAGTAAGCCAGACAGGAGCCAGAAAAAGATATTTATCAGAAAAGTCATAATCAAGCTAGAGGTTTAAAGACTGAGCGGGTTCCAATTATTTTTATTAATAAATATTTTACACAATTCATACCAGGTAAGCAAGAGGGCTACGGCACTACTACCGAATCATTACCGTCGAGGTCTAATTCCTATCATTTTCAGTATCGTGCTTGTGTTTAGTATTGATGGAGAAAAGTAATGCTAATTTTTTTGGGAAAATTAGTTAACCCATGATTATAACATATAATTAATTTGCAAGAGTTATAGTTAACTTGGTTAGGGCTATGGATTTATTAAAAAATCGGTTTGTGCAGTCGTTGGGAGTCGGGGCGTTTTTTTACCTCCTAATGCTTTCCTTGAATTGGGTGGTGTTGTTCACCCTGAGAATTCTTGAATCTTTTTCTAGTTGGTATCGATACCGCGCCGCTCCCTATTCCTTCCAAATCAGTATCGGGGTGACGCTGGCCTATTTGCTGATCACGGCCCTCTTGAGTAGCCGGCGTGATTAGTAGTAAAACGTAGTGGACTGTTTCAGCTAAAATAGGGCAATAGATTTCGGCTTAAAGTCTTAGATTATAGAATTTATAGCATTTTTCTAATACACCAAATTAGCTGAAACAATCCAGTAGGGCGCGTTAGACGGCAAAAATTGCCGCTGTGACTGGAAGGTGACAATCCGTCGTAACGCACCACCTATCATCAACACCTACTCATACCGGCGGTTACGTTTGCGGATAATCCAGAGGATAAACCAGATAACCAGGACAAGTAGGGCGATTTTTGAGACGGGAGCCAGATATTCTTCCACAAGGGGGTAATTCTTCCCTAAAAAGTAACCTGCTGCCGTTAAAAAAACGACCCAGAGGGTCGTGCCGATGGTGGAGTAAACTAAAAAGGGAATCATCGCCATGTGATTCATCCCGGCGGGTAGGGAAATCAAAGTTCGCACTCCGGGGACCAAACGACAGAGTAAAACCGCTTTACTACCGTGACGGTTAAACCATTGATTAGCTTTTTGAATATCTTTAGCGGAAACGGTAATCCATTTGCCGTATTTATCGGCTAGTTTTTCGATTTTTTCCTCATCCACAACCCGACCGAGATAATACCAAGGTAGCGCTCCGACTACGGTTCCGGCAATCCCCGCTACCACTGCCGGAATAAATTGCATTTGTCCCTCATGGACGGTAAAACCCGCTAGGGGCATAATTAATTCCGAGGGAATAGGAGGAAAAAGATTCTCTAAAAACATTAATAGAGCTATGCCTAAATAGCCCATAGAAGTCATTGTATTTGTAATCCATTCAGTCATAATTTTTTAGGATTTAGAAAACAGTTTAAAAGTAAAAAAAGGGAGTTGGGGAGTGACAAGAATAAATAAAAGCAATCTCCTGACTCCTGACTCCTGACTCCTGATAACTGATAACTGATAACTGATATTAGGTTCCAGAAGTCCAGGAGTTGATGTATTCTAATTGGGCTTCGGTGAGGGTATCGATTTCAATCCCCATGGCTTGCAGTTTCAAGCGGGCGATTTCTTGGTCTAATTCGTAGGGAATTGAGTAGATGCCGGGGGCCAATTTACCTTTATTTTTAACCAAGTATTCTACACCGATCGCCTGGTTAGCGAAACTCATATCCATAACGGCGCTAGGATGACCTTCGGCGGCTGCCAGGTTAACTAGGCGACCTTCACCGATAACAACGACGGATTTACCGCTTTTTAGTCTATATTGTTGGGTAAAGTTGCGAACTTCCTTAACATTATCGGCTTTTGCGCCTAAAGCTTGCAGGTCGATTTCAATATCAAAGTGACCGGAGTTGGAAACAATCGCTCCATCTTTCATCTGGTCAAAATGTTCGGCCCGGATAACGTGCTTGTTACCAGTGACAGTGATAAAGATATCGCCTTCTTTGGCGGCTTCATCCATGGGCATAACCCGGAAACCGTCCATCGCCGCTTCAATGGCGCGCACGGCGTTGATTTCGGTGACAATTAGATTAGCGCCTAAACCTTTGGCCCGCATAGCGACACCTTTACCACACCAACCATAACCAGCCACAACCACGGTTTTACCGGCAAGAAGGATATTGGTGGCGCGAATGATACCATCAAGGGTAGATTGACCTGTACCGTAGCGATTATCAAAGAAATGCTTGGTTTCTGCGTCGTTAACGTTCATTGCGGGGAAGGATAACACCCCGGCTTTGAGCATGGCTTGCAAACGGACGATACCGGTGGTAGTTTCTTCGGTAGTACCGATAATGTCGGGTAATTGGTGACTTCTTTCTTTAACTAGGGTGGCCACTACATCACAACCATCATCGATGATAATCTGGGGTTTGTGATCGAGGGCGATTTGAACGTGACGGTGATAGGTGTCGTTATCTTCCCCTTTGATTGCATAAACGGGGATGCCGTAATCAGCGACCAAACAAGCGGCCACATCATCTTGGGTGGAAAGGGGATTACTGGCAATTAGTAACGCATCAGCGCCACCGGCTTTTAGTGCGATCGCCAAATTAGCGGTTTCGGTGGTAACGTGACAGCAAGCGACTAAACGCAGTCCAGCAAAGGGTTTTTCGATGGCGTAACGTTCGGCTAATTGACGCAAAACGGGCATTTCCCGACCGGCCCATTCGATGCGCTGTTTGCCGATGGGGGCTAAACTAATATCTTTGATGTCGTATTTCTGTTGAACTGGTGTTGCTACCATAAGGGGTTTTCCTTAAATACAAGCCTCGGCTATTGGTTAATTTAACTTAACATTGTCTGGGGATTTTGGCTAATGTCAAGCTTTTCACCGGTTTTTTATATAGGAAAAAGTTATCAATCCCTCACTGACCTATCCAGAACTCGGTACATTGTCTCTATTTTGGGTAATTATATAGTACAATAAAACTACTGTATGATCTAAATCAAGCTAGAAATCTCTATCTCGTGATGATAAGATCGACTAATGGGCGAGAAACTGACAGGCGTTAATCCCAAGATAATCCAATGGGCAAGAGAAAGGGCGAGATATTCTCTTGAGTCTGTGGCACTCAAGTTTAAAAAAGATGTTTCTGTTATCGAGAAATGGGAGTCAGGAGAGGACTTTCCTGCCTATAGTCAATTGGAAAAGTTAGCAGAAATATATAAACGTCCTCTCGCTTTATTCTTTTTCCCAGAACCTCCCCTAGAAGCGGAGGAAAAACAAGAATTTAGAACTTTGCCAGACTTTGAAATCGAAAACCTGGCCGCCGATACTATCTATGCTTTACGACAAGCAAAAGCGATGCAATTGTCGCTACAGGAAATTAATAATGGTATTAATCCTAGTACCAAGAAAATCTTTCAGGATATTTCGGTTAGCTCTAGGGATGATTTAAGGATATTAGCCGAACAGATCAGAAATTATTTAAACGTTACTCTAGAAGAACAACTGACCTGGAATGATCAGGAAACTGCCTTAAAAAAATGGCGTAGTGCCGTGGAAGAAGCTGGTATTTTTATTTTTAAGCGTTCTTTTAAGCAGCGAGAAATTTCGGGATTTTGCTTGATAGATATTGAATTTCCGATCATCTATCTTAATAATAGCACTGAAAAATCTAGACAAATATTTACCATTTTTCATGAATTAGCACATATTCTTTTGCAGACTAATGGAATTACTAAGTCTGACGATAGATATATTAATAGTTTGCAAGGAGAAAATAAATATATCGAGATATTTTGTAATAAATTTGCTGCGGAGTTTCTGCTTCCTAATCATGTTTTTTCTGAGATAATCAGAGAAACAGTAGTTAACGTTAACGTTAACGATAAAATTATCTCGAAAATTTCCAGTGATTATAAGGTTAGTCGAGAAGTAGTTTTACGAAAACTATTAGATAATAACTTTATTTCTCAGAAAGAATATACTCTTAAAGTAAGGGAGTGGTACAGTGAGCAGGTGGGAAAAAGTCAGGACAAAAATAAAAAATCTGGAGGTGATTACTATGCTAATCAGGCGACCTATTTGGGAGAAAATTACCTAAAACTTGTGTTCAATAAATACTATCAAGGCCAATACGATATTGAGCGCGTTGCTGATTATCTAAACATTAAAAAAGTTGCTACGGTGGAAGAACTTGAAAAATATTTATTAAAGAAAGGACTGTTTTGATGGTTTACATTTTTGACAAAAGTAGTTTTAAGGTTTTAGGAAACTATTTTCCCAAAAGTTTTCCCACCGTTTGGCAAAAAATTGATTTGCTTGTGTCAGAAGGTAAACTACAATCAGTACGCGAAGTGCTTAAAGAAGTAAAATATGGCAATAATCAACAATTTGTTTTATAGCGTTTCCTAAGCTAGTGAGGTACACATATTTTTCTTCCCTTTTGACTTTTGCCTAAAACCCATAACTTTTGTACCTCAGCAGACTGAAAAACGCTATAGATTGGATAGACTCCAATAAACAAATATTTTTACCACCCACTGCTCAGGAAACTTTATTTATTCCTGAAATTTTTTCTATAAGAAACTTTAAGGATTTAGTGAGTCAAAAAGCAAGATTACAAGGAAAACCAGTGGCAGACCCATTTATTATTGCCTGTGCCAAGATAAAAGACGGTTGCGTAATTACCGAAGAAGCCTTAAAGCCTAATGCTCCCAAAATCCCCACAGTCTGTCAACACTTTTCTATCGATTGTACCAATGTTCAGGGTTTAATGGAGCGAGAAGGTTGGCAATTTTAAAACTAAAATTAATCGATAAATTGCCAATAAATTTATATGTTGAAAAGGCTTTTTCTGGAAAACTAATAACCATGTTCAGCCAGAAATTCTAGGCTAATCTCGCTAGGAGGGTGATAAGAGCGCATTCCTAGCAATTTTTCCACATATTTGCCTAAAATATCCCCTTCTAGATTCACCCAATCGCCTAATTTTAAATGGGAAAGATTGGTTTCGGCGTAGGTGTGGGGGATGACAGCCACTTGAAACCAGCTGCCGTAGGCATCACAATCGGCCACGGTTAAACTAATGCCATTAACAGCTATACTGCCCTTACCGACGATATAACGAGCTATGTAGTTATTCCACTGCTCTTCTAGGGAACTAGGGGCAGCAAAGGTCATTTCCCACGAATTAGCCACGATTATCGATTCGACTAAACAGCCAATTCCGTCCACATGACCGGTGACAAAATGACCGCCGATTTTACTACCCACCCGCAAAGAGGTTTCTAGATTAACGTTGGTTTCTGTGTGAATTCTTCGTCCCAAAGTAGTGCGCTGTAGGGTTTCCGGGGAAGCGGTGGCCAGAAAACCCTCTGGGAGAATTTCCTCAACTGTCAAACAAACCCCATCCACAGCCACACTATCACCAATCATTAAATCTTGGAGAATTGTATCAGAGGATACAGACAAATAAAGTCTATCGGTATCCACGACCCGAATCGTTGCCAAGGCTTGAATTAATCCTGTAAACATCGGCTTTTTTCTCGACTATAAATCCTTATGAGTGAAAGATTGGGCATTTTCCCCGGAATAATCGGCGACAATATGACCATCTCCCACTAATTGGTATTTGTAGGTCACTAATCCCTCTAATCCCACAGGACCCCGGGGGGGCATTTTTTGGGTACTGATACCCACTTCGGCCCCAAAACCGTAACGGAAACCATCGGCAAATCGGGTGGAACAATTATGAAAAACTCCGGCGGCATCGACTCGATCGCTAAAGGTTTTGGCCGTGTTAAAATTTTCGCTGACAATGGCTTCCGTGTGTCGAGAACCGTAATAATTAATATGTTCGATTGCCGATTCTAGACTATCAACAATTTTAATTGACAGGATTAAATCACTATATTCGGTTTGCCAGTCTTCTTCTGTGGCCGATGGTACGTTAATAATCTGACGAGTTGCTTCATCTCCCAATAATTTAACCTTTTTTTCCTCTAATGCCTGGGCCACTGCGGGTAAAAATTGTCTAGCGATGTCTTGATGAACCAATAAAGTTTCAATGGTATTACAAGCGGCAGGATATTGGGTTTTACCATCAACGGTAATTCTAATTGCTTTGCTTAAATCGGCTTCTTTGTCGATGTAGAGATGACAGATACCATCGGCATGGCCGAGGACAGGAATGCGGGTATTATTTTGGATATAACGAACAAATTCGTTAGAACCTCTAGGAATAATTAAATCGATGTATTGATCAAGTTTTAAGAGTTCCTTAATTTCTTCTCTTGTTGTTAACAATTGCACCGCCGCTGAATTAACTTTAGTTTCACTCAATGCCTGATGAATAATTGTTACTAAAGCTTGACAAGAACGGAGCGCCTCTTTCCCCCCTTTTAAAATAACGCCATTACCAGATTTTATCGCTAAACTGGTAATTTGAATTAAAGCATCGGGACGAGCTTCAAAAATAACCCCTAAAACCCCTAAAGGACAGGTTATTCTCCGCAGAATTAAACCTTGATCTAATTCCCGGTTAATTTGCATTGTAGCTAAAGGATCTGCTAATTTAGCCACATCTCGCACCCCAGCAATAGCGGCTTTTAATTTGCCAGGACTTAACTCTAATCGCGCACATAAAGCTGGGGATAATTCCATCGCCTTAGCTGTTTGAACATCGGCGATATTCGCTTCTAGTATCTTATCAGCATTGGCAGTCAAAGCCTCAGCAATAGCCTCTAAAGCTTCATTCCTTTCTTCGTTAGTCAGGATAGCCAGTTGACGACTCGCTTGACGGGTTTCTCTGGCGATTTCGGGGAGGGATAGAGAAGTTGTAACCATAGAAAATTAAAAGTAATAACCGCTATCTTGTTTATTTTATCTTATTTTTGATCAAGTTTCAGGGTCATTACACCTCATTGTAAAAATCAAAAATTGTTGTTAGGGTTAGGAGTCAGTAGTCAGGAGAATTAAGAATGAATAATAATCAATTAAATGGTCTATTTACGGATTTTAGGCAATTTAATCCTTATTTTTGCCGTTTTTGAACCCTCAAAAATTAATTAGTCAAGAGGTTTATTGAAGGTTAAGTAGGTAGGCGTTAAAAGTTATCAGATCCCCCCGCCTATCGGCACCCCCCTTATCAAGGGGGGCAGGGGGGATCGAACCTAAAATCCATTTTTAATTTAATTATAACCAGCTACTTATCAACCCTTGTCATGATCATCATAAATCTAGTTAACTAGAAAAAATAGCCGAAATTAGTGATTTTTCTATCCTATATCTGTAGAGACATTATAGTTAACATCCCTACAGAATCTAGACTATCTAGACCGGATTGGCAATCAGACAGTTAGATACCTCTTGACGCGCCCAATTATCGGCGGCTAAAATGTCATCTAGGCTAGGGGTAGAAGTGTTATGAATTGCAAAGCGATCGCAAACTTTTTCGATCACCCGGGGAATATCTAAGAAGCTAATCTTTTCTTCTAAAAATAACGCTACCGCTTGTTCATTAGCCGCGTTTAATACTGCTGGCATTGCCCCACCTGCGCGGCCGGCTGCGTAGGCTAATCCCATACAGGGATATTTTTGATGATCGGGTTCTTTGAAGGTTAAACTACCAGCTTTAACTAAATTCAAAGGTTCCCAATCGGTATAAATTCTTTCGGGCCAAGACAAGGCATATAACAGGGGTAAACGCATATCTGGCCAGCCTAATTGAGCTAAAACCGATGTATCCTGTAACTCAATTAAAGAGTGAATAATACTTTGAGGATGAATAACAATATCGATCGCATTATAATCGACACCAAATAAATAATGAGCTTCGATAACTTCTAGACCTTTATTCATTAAAGTAGCCGAATCGATGGTGATTTTTCTGCCCATAGACCAGTTGGGATGTTTGAGGGCATCAGCTACGGTTACTTGCGGCAATTTTTCCACGGGTAAATCGCGAAAAGCACCCCCAGAAGCAGTGAGAATAATCTTTTTTAATCCCCCAGTGGGAACTCCCTGTAAACATTGAAAAATAGCTGAATGTTCCGAGTCAGCAGGTAATAATTTAACTCGGTGTTTTTCCACTAAAGGCAGCACCACTGGACCGCCAGCAATCAGGGTTTCTTTATTAGCGAGGGCAATATCTTTACCAGCAGTAATAGCGGCAATCGTCGGCAGCAATCCCGCACAACCGACAATTCCCGTGACGACGCTTTCGGAATCGCCATAACGGGCCACTTCGATTACTCCTTCCTTTCCTGCTAGGATAATCGGGGTATAGTCAAGGTCGGAAATTAGGCTTTTTAGGTCTTCTAGTTGACTTTCGTTATTAATCGCCACGATTTGCGGGCGAAATTGCCGAATTTGCTCCGATAGTAGTTGAATATTATTACCCGTGGCTAATCCTACCACTTGAAACTTATCGGGATGATCGGTGACAATATCGAGAGTTTGAGTGCCGATCGAGCCTGTAGAGCCTAAAATCGAGATTTTTTTCATTAGAAACTTAATATAATTTGGGGATTAGCTTTAAATATACGTTCTCCGGGGTCTTTCCGGCACATCAGCGTAAATATTAAACATTTGTTAAAAAAGTTGATAGTTTGACCTTTTTATGCTAAGGCTTAGAAAAAGTTAGCGATAGAGATGGTGACAGAGAAGAAATCGAATAGAAAGGCTAATGGATTAGGCTGTCTAGCGGGGGGTCTGGTTTTTTGCCTCTTATTTCCCCTGTGTGTTTACGTTTTTGGTTGGTTATCCTTCGCTCTTGGGATGAGTTGTGCTTTCCCCAGTCAATGTTCGACAGAGGGGGAAATAATCAAGTTTATCCTATCAATGATTTCGTTTTTTGGGGGAGGATTGGCATTACCTATATTCCTCAGTTGTGCTGTGGGAAAAGCCGTCAGATTTGGGTTAAGTCGCAGAAAAAATAACCGAACTTAAACATAAGTTCGGCTAGATTTAATTTAACAACTGGATAAAACTAACTTTCTGTCGCCGTTGCCGTGCTGGGGGGTAACTTAATATTAGTAGCTAATCCCAGAATTTGCAGCAGACGAATGGTCATCCAAGTCAGGTCAACTTCCCACCATTGTAGGCCATGACGGGCAGAATACTGATAGGCATGGTGATTATTGTGCCAACCTTCACCAAAAGTTAGGAGAGCAACCCACCAACAATTTTTAGAATTATCGTGGGATTCATGGCTAACATAACCAAATTTGTGGGTGGCGCTGTTGACAAACCAAGTGGAGTGGAAAACTAAGACCAAGCGAACAAAAATTCCCCAAATTACAAACGGCCAACCACCCATAGCATAGAGAATTAAGCCTAAAACAATTTGGATAGGAACAAAATAATTTTGACAGAATTTATAGAAAGGATCGTCAGCGATATCCTGGGTAAAACGGGCAATTTCTTCATCAGCAGGAATTTCGTGCAACATCCAACCCATGTGACTCCACCAGAAACCTTTATTAGAATCGTGGGGATCGGGAGCAGTATCAGAATATTTATGATGAAGACGATGTAAACCTATCCATGCGATCGCACCCCCCTGACAAGCGAGGGTTCCGCACAAAACCAGAAAGTATTCTAACCATTTGGGAGTCTTAAAACTCCGATGGGAGACCAAACGATGGAAACCGAGGGTAATTCCTAAACCCCCAGTAATCCAATAGAGAATTAATGTCACTCCCACAGCACCCCAGCTAAAATTGCCAGGCAAGAAGGCTAAAAGAGCCACTAAGTGGATAAAAGCCATGTAGATGAGAGTCACCCAGTCGATGGGAAGTTTTTCGGAAGTCGCAACAGTCATTGAATAACCCAAAGGGAAACAACAGGAGACAGAGCATCATTGTCTTATCCGTCTCGATTTGACACAGGGGGAACTTTGACGCTTAATAAATAGTAACAAATATCACAGTCTATTGTTTGATGGATATCTCCTCTCTACTCCACAGGGCAGAAAAGGCCTTACTGCCCATTTTTTCGGAAATTGACGCACAGGTCAAGGAAAATCTCCGTCAAGTCCTCGCTGCTTTCCGTGAAAACCGCGTCGGGGTGCATCATTTCGCCAGTGTTAGTGGTTATGGTCATGATGACTTGGGACGGGATACTTTAGATCAAGTGTTCGCCCAAGCCCTGGGGGCCGAAAAGGCAGCGGTGCGAGTACAATTTGTTTCAGGAACCCATGCGATCGCCTGTGCCTTGTATGGGGTTCTTCGACCGGGGGATGAGATGTTAGCGGTAGCCGGTGCGCCCTACGATACCCTAGAGGAAGTAATCGGGATTAGGGGCAGTGGTCAAGGCTCTTTAAAGGATTTTGGCGTTAGTTATCGGCAATTAGAGCTAGATTCTACTGGTGCGATCGATTGGTTAGCTCTAGAAACAGCAGTTAAACCCCAAACCCGTTTAGTACATATTCAAAGGTCTTGCGGTTATTCCTGGCGCTCAAGTTTGTCTATTGACGAAATCGAGAGAATTGTCCGTATAGTTAAACAACAAAACCCGAATACAGTCTGTTTTGTCGATAATTGCTATGGAGAATTTATCAGCACCCAAGAACCCACCCACGTGGGGGCAGATCTAATGGCCGGTTCTCTAATTAAAAACCCCGGAGGTACAATCGTCACGGCCGGGGGATACATAGCAGGTAAAGCGGAATTAGTGGAAATGGCCTGCTATCGTCTGACAGCACCGGGAATCGGTAGCGAGGGAGGGGCAACTTTTGACCAAAATCGTCTTCTCTATCAGGGATTGTTTCTAGCGCCGCAAATGGTGGGAGAAGCGATGAAAGGCAGTCATTTAATCGCCTATGTGGGCGATAAGTTGGGTTATCCGGTCAATCCCGCTCCTTTTGTGCCTCGACGCGATATTATTCAAGCGATTAAACTCGGTTCCCCCGATAAGCTGATTGCCTTCTGTAAAGCCATTCAAGCCTATTCTCCCATCGGTTCCTACTTGGATCCCATTCCTGCCCAAATGCCGGGCTATGAGAGCCAAGTAGTGATGGCTGGTGGCACGTTTATCGATGGTAGCACCTCGGAATTCTCCGCCGATGGACCCCTCCGGGAACCCTATATCGTTTTTTGTCAGGGGGGAACCCATTGGACCCATATTTCCCTAGCTTTAGAACAAGCGATCGCAGCTTTATCTTGAATCGTTCCTCTCACCTTCCTTCTCTCCTCTAGTTAAAGTCCTCATACCTTTAATAGTATTATTAACTCCCAATCGAACTTTAAAAACTCAGTTATGGATTGTTTCTGCCCACTCCCCACTTTCCCATACTTTTTAAACAGGATTATAATAACAGTGCTACGATAAAACCGATCAAATATCCAAGGAGTTGTCATGAATTACAATCGCAATATAATACCATTCATAGCCGGGGGAATTTTAATATTAGCCATTACTACCATACTGCGCCCTTTTGTTATTATTGATACTGGCGAACGCGGCATTGTCATGTACTTTGGCAAAGTGCAAAAACAAATCCTCGATGAAGGAATTCATCCCGTTATACCGATTGTCACCAAGATCAAGACCCTCAACGTTCGAGTACAAACAACGGAAGTAAAAGCAAAAGGATCTTCCAAAGATTTGCAAGATGTGGAAACAACTATTATCGTTAACTGGCACATCGACCCCAACAAAGTTAATCAGATTTATCAACAAGTTGGGGATATCAATGTGATTGTCTCCGGTATTATAAATCCAGCAGTATCGGAAATTGTCAAAGCGGCAACAGCACAACGTCCCGTACAAAATATCTTGCAAGAGCGAGGAGAACTCAAACGTGAAATTGACACTTCCCTCGCCGAAAGACTGAGACGTTATGGGATAATTATCAATGATGTATCTCTCGTTAATTTTGGTTTTTCTGAAGAGTTTAACGCGGCGATTGAAGCCAAACAAGTAGCGGAACAAAAGGCACAAGAAGCTGCTTTTCGCGCACAACAAGCAGCACAGGAAGCGAAAGCGGAAATCAACCGCGCGAAGGGACAGGCAGAAGCTCAAAAACTATTGCGCCAAAACCTAACAGCAGAAATTTTACAACAACGAGCAATCGAAAAGTGGGATGGACGTTTTCCTGTCGTCATGACTGGTTCAGGCTCCCTTCCCCTGATCAACATCGATTCCAATTTATTATCATCTCAAAAAAAGTAAATAGCTTTAGTTCGCATTCAAGAGATTTTGCCATGACTTCCACGAAAGAATAAGTCCGACCGGCTACGGTAAAATTTCCCACAAGAACTGCTGGGGCCGCATCTTAACTTTGTAGAAATATCGACAATCGGGAATTATCAGTGACTCTTAAATTATTAAGTAGTCATGCAAAATAAATTTCCTAGTGAAGATAGGCAAGAGGCAAGAGGCAAGAGGCAAAAGCTTTATCGAAATGTATAATTAATTTTGCTTAGGTACTTACCAATATATGAACAACCGCAGGTGTGCATCGTAGATTGACAAAAATGAGATGCACCCAATGCTCGAACTTGTCTAACTCGATGCCAGACGGGAAAATAAGCACAAATCTAACTATACTCATTACAATATAAATATCAACGACCACGATTAAAAACTCTTATGCGGGTAACTCTAAAATCGGCCTTGAGTGACAGTAATATCGATGCTAATCAAACCAGCAGTCAACGTCAACTGATGCTCTCGATCGCCGCCACCAGTGAACAGATTGACACAAATTTACCAATTAATCTTTGTTTAGTTCTCGATCATAGCGGTTCTATGCAGGGAAAACCCCTAGAAACGGTCAAAAAAGCGGCCTTCAGTTTAATAGAATCCCTCGGTGTTAACGATCGTCTCTCGGTGATAGCTTTCGATCATCGCGCCAAAGTTATTCTTCCCTCCCAATCGCGACAGGATGATCTGACCTTAATTCGCTCAAAAATTCAACAATTACGAGCGGGAGGAGGCACGGCGATCGATGAAGGGATAAAATTAGGTATCCAAGAAAGTTCCAGCGGCAGCAAAGGTTATGTATCTCATATTTTTCTGCTTACCGATGGTGAAAATGAACACGGAGATAATCAACGCTGTTTAAAATTAGCCGCAGTAGCGGCTGAGTACGGTATCACCTTAAATACCTTCGGTTTTGGCGATCGTTGGAATCAAGATATCCTAGAAAAAATTGCCGATATCGCCGGCGGAAGTTTATCCTATATCGAAAGACCCGAACAGGCTTTAATTGAATTTACCCGTCTATTTAACCGTCTGCAATCTGTGCGGTTAACTAACGCTTTCCTGCAATTAGAATTAGATGCTCGGACTCATTTAGCCGACTTAAAACCCATTGCCCAAGTTGCCCCGGAAACCATAGAAATGAGCCTACAAAAAGAGGGCAATTTTTACATCACCCGTTTGGGTGATTTAATGATAGATGAAGAAAAAATTCTCCTCCTCAATCTCTATATTGACCAAATTCCCCCCGGTACTCACACCATAGCTAAAGTGAAGATTCGCTACGATGATCCCGCTTCCGGTCAAAAAGGACTAGAAACTGCGACTTTTAGCCTTGATATCACCTCCCAAGCTCTCTATCAATCCCAATTAGACGAGCAAGTTCAGAAATCAATTCTGACTTTAGCCAAATATCGTCAAACCCAAATCGCCGAAGAAAAATTAAAACAGGGCGATCGAGCAGCCGCCGCCACCATGCTACAAACCGCAGCCAAAACCGCTCTACAATTGGGAGAAAAAAACGCCGCCACTGTCCTCCAAACTAATGCCACCCGTTTACAGGTGGGAGAAGAATTGAGCGAGGGCGATTTAAAGAAAACCCGCATTATTGCTAAAACAAGACTACAAACCGACGGAGAAGCAGGAAAATGATTAAAATTCGCCCCTTGCCCCTAGGAATTTTTCTGGTGACAATGTTCGCTCTTCCCCCTGTTATTTTGCCCCCCTTAGTCAACGCTATTCCCATCGAACAAATACCGACACTAAATCCGCAAGGGGGATTATGGGTGAGCGATCGAGCTAATCTTTTAAGTCGGGCGGCTGTTACGCAAATTTCCGGTGATATAGCCAAATTAGAGGCAGAAACCGGCGCCGAAATTGCTGTTGTCACCGTCCCCGATACCTTACCCTATCCTACCCCCAAAGCCTACGCCACAGCCCTATTTAATCGTTGGAAAATCGGCAAAAAATCCCTAGATAACGGGGTTTTAATCCTCGTTTCCCTCAAGGATAGACGGATAGAAATCGAGACCGGTTATGGAGTCCAAAGATTTTTACCCGATGCTAAGGTCAAGGATATTATCTACACCTACATGATTCCCAGCTTCGGAACGGGAAACTACGAAGAGGGTATTCGAGCAGGTGTAACAGTTGTAAGCGGGTTTCTCCGTAGTGCTTATGGGTTGCGACAAACTGAATTTAGGCCTCAAATCGCAATGTCCATTCTTCATCTTGTTTTGGCTATCCTGGTGGTGGGAGTGTCTTTTCCCTTGATGTTAATTCTAGATTTTGTTTGTTTTCGTTGTGCCGTTGGTGGCAATGGTCGAGGTGGACGCGGTGGTGGCAGCAACGGGAATAGCGACTGTTGCGGTTATGATGGTGGTGGTTATGGTGGTGGTGGTTATGATGGTGGTGGTTTCGGCGGCGGCAGTAGCGGTGGTGGCGGCGGCGGCGGTGACTGGTAGAGATAAAGCTATCAAATCACTGAAACAAAATCCCAATTCCTAGCAAAGCAATCATCACCCCGAAAATCGCCCGCAAGTTAATCCGATCCCCCATCATGGCAGCGATCGGCAGGACAAATAAAGGACTGGTAGCGGTGAGAGTTTGGGCAATACCCACAGGAGAGAATTTTAAAGCAGTTTGCTGTAACCATATCCCTAAAAACGTACTGCCGAAAGCGGTGACAATAATAATAGCAATCAGACGCAATGACCAGTTAATCGCTGGTGATGATTCCTGACGGCGAAAAAACATCAGAATTAACACTATTCCCGTCCCCGCTAACAGACGAAAAAAGGTACTCTGCAAAGAAGACATTCCCGACTCTACCAGTGCCTGACGAGATAAAACCGCTCCCACCGCTTGGGAAATCGCCGCAATTAAAGCCCAGACAATTCCTCGCCGCCAAGGGCGTTGACTATTGATTTCGGGAGTTTTTTCGGAAATAACCCAAGCAACCCCGAAGATGGTCAAAATAATGCCAATATAAGCCGATATTTTCAGGGATTCCCCCAAAAAAGTCGCCGCTAGAATTGCCCCCAAGGGAGGCGAAAGGGTTTCTAAGAGGAGGGTTTTTCGCGGTCCTAAATAATTAAGGGCGGTAAAATAGGCCGTGTCACCGATTCCTATACCAATTGCGCCACTTGTCAAGAGTATAAATACCAAACTTTGTTGATTAGTATCGCGCCATTGTCCGGAAAGGGGCAGCGTCAGGGCAATTAAAGCGATCGCGACTAATCCTTTCAGAAAATTAAGCAATAAAGGCGGGATTTTCTGGCCTAATAGACTATAAATCGCCGCAGAAACCGCCCAAAGTGCCGCCGCACTCAAAGCCGCTATCTCTCCCGTTAAATTTTCACCGAGACTAAATCCGTTGAGCATTATAGCAGTTTTTATTAGGATGAGGCATGGGCAAGGGGCTTAAGCCCCTTGTTGGCAAAACTTGTCGATACCTTAGTAACGTCAAAAGCACTATATATCTATCATCAATTGTTATGGTTGGAATTGATAAAATCCTTCTTCCCTCTTGTCAAGATAACGGCTTGGGCTTCAGCGATGGCAAGAGTTTTCGAGTCACTATTCAGAGTGCTGTACCCACCCGCTGCAAGCCCTGGTTATGCAGAGTCACTACCAATCACCTCAAACTACATCCGCTTCAGCAATTCATCGTACTCGTCGTGTGCCCCAATCCAGTACCAGTAAATATGATCGGATTCTAGCAAACCCAAAACACGATAGTTGATGCTGACGCGAGCAGAATAAATCGGTTGTTTTTGGCTTACTCGTTTGAACTGAAGACTCGGATGGGAAGGAGCTTGCTGCCAAAGAGAGTAGGCTTTATCGGCTTGTTCCTGAACCGACACAGGAAGATCACTTAGCTGCTTACGAAATGACTTTGTAACACTTGATTTCATTTTTGTGTTGGAAAAACTTGCTCAAGTGGCATGGTTTCACCTTTGGCTATTTCCTGACGTACCATTGCAGCCATCTGATCCCATTGCTCTTCTGTTGTGGCGGCGAAACGAGTTTCCCATTTTTGCTCATCTTCTAAATCCGCCAAAAATCGAGCCGCGATCGCATCTTGTTGTTCGGGTGGGAGTTGCTGGATTTGGGCAATTGCCTGTTGAAGCAGTTTGGTCATGGGTTCATCGCAATAAACACTACAATTTCTCTATTTTAACCGATGTTCAGAAAACTTTCGTCAGACTCAGGACATCTGTTATTCAGGGATAGCGCATCAGTATTCAATCTTTGAAGTCGCCAATAATCCATCGAATTTATTGACGAGTTAAGAAATCTTTAAAGTTCATCTCTAATTGCAGATACTGCTTGTCCCCAAGCCCCAGAAATAGCAAGGGTATAAGGGGATGAATTGGAATTGGCGAGCTTTTTGTTTTCTTCAGCCCATCTTAATAGTCTTTTTAATACTTTATCCTCATCTTCATCTTGACTCATATTATCAATCTCATATCTAATTTGATCTGCAAAATGTTCCCATGCAGTTGCAACAGGTAAAGCGTTCATCATTGTCGCGGTTTTCTTGTTGTTTTCAGCCCAACTCAATAGTTTTTTCAGTGAGCGCATACTCACATTCCTCCTTAATACCTCACCGATCACCTTGCTGCATAACGTTCCCAATCAGCGGCGACAGATAAGCTTAGTCTCCTCGCTAGTTTACTCTCATCGTCCGCTGCATTGGGGTTGTTAGACGGCTGTTAGTAGTTTTTAGGAAGATATAATTTATTTTACCACAAAGATTATATCTGCTAATGCACTGAATGTTTGTGGTTTGCCAGGATAGTTAAAATTTACTGTTAAATATGATTCTTTTCTTGAGCCAAAATCATCAAGAAAAGAATTTATTGCAGGTGCTAAGATATCCAAGTTTCTTTTGAGCTTCCAAGAACTTGAAAAATCACTGGTGTCAATGAGTACAAGGAATAAGCGATTTTCTGAACTAAAACGCATTTCCCCTTGATTTTCGTATAACCACTTAATTAAGGTTTGCTGAATAAATCTAAAAACCTTGTTGGATAAGACTTTTAGACTTTTTTCTCCCTCAAAAATTGCCAGCAATTGGAGTGATTGGGGGGAAAATTTAGGGACTTTTTCCCTGAAAATTAGGTAGTTGACCACCTGAAAATGGGTAAAACCCCACACCCCACACCCCACCTGCCCCCCCGATGTCGGGGTAGGGCTGTTTCATTCTCCCATGAGAATATCAAAAGTAAAAGCGATCACTGTCAGGTAAAATGAGAAGTGAACGCGAACTTTTGAAACATATGTTGAGCTTAATAGAAAAACTGAAACAAGTCAAGGACTTTCGGA
>NZ_JACJQV010000052.1 GCF_014696875.1 Microcystis wesenbergii FACHB-1317
TTTACCTCAACAGACAACAATCATCAATTTTTATTTGGTTCTCTTTCTGATGTAGAGAACTTTTGTTCTAGATTTCTCCCATCTTTCAAATATTTTGAGTATAAATACTCTATCCCGCATTTCTCTGCGATGCAGTCGCACTCGCGGGAGCGCATTTTGTAGCTTGCTTAAAGCTTTGTTTCTGTCTGTATCACTTGTTACTTTTTAAAATGAGAATTGCTGTCGGCCTCGAAAATGTCTTGACGATCAGACCCCAAATGAGGTATTCTATGAAGGTATAGCGGTTTTCAGTCTAAGCAGGTGTAGGAAATCCATTGATAGATAGCCGTTTCAGAGTTTCAGTCGGGACTCACTTCTGGGAAAACCGCTATACTTTTAGGTGGTCATGCAATTAAGACTTGAATTAGCCAAGGTGCGGAGAGGTCAAACAAGGCAAAAAGCCCATCCCTGATTTTGAGATAATTTTTGTCGCCAATCCTATCCTATTAACCACCGTTATTATCAGATTGTCATGGGAAAAGTCATCGGCATCGACTTAGGGACAACCAACAGTTGCACCGCTGCCCTCGAAGGGGGTCAGCCGATTATAATCCCCAACTCAGAAGGGGGAAGAACAACCCCTAGCATCGTGGCATTCAGCAAAAGCCAGCGCCTAGTAGGACAACTAGCCAAACGTCAAGGCATCACTAATGCCGAAAATACCGTCTATAGCATCAAACGCTTCATCGGTAGACGTTGGCAAGACACCGAAGCAGAAAGGGGACGAGTCGCCTATCATTGCCAACGCGGTCGCGATGATACCGTCAACATCAAAATTCGCGAGCAAGAATTTACCCCCCAAGAAATCTCGGCCATGATCGTGCAAAAATTAAAAGCCGATGCCGAAGCCTATCTCGGAGAACCGATCACAGAAGCCGTGATTACAGTTCCCGCCTATTTTACCGATGCCCAACGTCAAGCCACCAAAGACGCAGGTGCGATCGCAGGGCTAGAAGTATTAAGAATTATTAACGAACCCACCGCCGCCGCCCTGGCCTACGGTTTAGATAAACAAAACGAAGATCAGCATATCCTCGTGTTTGACCTAGGGGGAGGAACCTTCGACGTTTCCATCCTGCAACTGGGGAATGGAGTCTTTGAAGTGAAAGCCACGGCTGGCAATAACCATCTTGGCGGAGACGATTTTGATAACCTCTTAGTGCAGTGGCTGATCGAGAACTTCAAAAACCAAGAAAACATCGACCTAGCCACCGATCGCATGGCCAGCCAAAGACTGCGAGAAGCCGCAGAAAAAGCCAAAATCGAGCTTTCTAGCCTGATTACCACCTCAATCAATCTCCCCTTCATCACCGCCGACGAAACCGGTCCCAAACACCTAGAAATAGAACTAACTCGCGCTAAATTCGAAGAATTAACCAGAGAATTAGTAGAAAAAACCCTCCAACCCGTACAACAGTCCCTCAAAGACAGCGAACTACAGCCTAGCGATATCAATCGGGTGATTCTTGTCGGTGGTTCCACCAGAATGCCCGCCGTACAGCAACTCATCTCCCGTTTCTTTTCTGCGGGCCAGATTGATCGCTCTGTCAACCCCGATGAAGCCGTTGCTTTAGGAGCAGCAATTCAAGCTGGAGTTTTAGGTGGAGAAGTAGAAGACGTCCTCCTCCTCGACGTCACCCCCCTTTCCCTCGGCATCGAAACCCTCGGCGAAATCTTTACCAAAATCATCGATCGCAATACCACCATCCCCACCAGCAAATCTCAGACATTCTCCACCGCTGCCGACGGTCAAACCTCAGTAGAAATTCACATTCTGCAAGGAGAAAGATCAATAGCCCAAGATAACAAAACCCTCGGTAAATTTCTCCTCACAGGAATTCCCCCCGCTCCCAGGGGTGTGCCACAAATCGAAGTAACCTTCGAGATCGATGTCAACGGCATCTTAAAAGTGTCCGCCAGCGACCAAGGCACCGGCAAAGAACAAAGCATTTTAATTAGCCATACTGGAGGACTAAAAACCGACGAAATTGAAAAAATGCGCCTAGAAGCCGAAAAAAACGCCGAATTTGATCGCAATCGTCGGCAAATGATCGATATTCGCAACCAATCCGATAGTCTTTTCTATAGCTACGAAGTCACCCTTAGGGAAAACAGTGAGTTGGTCACCCCCGCTATCCGGCAACTAGCCGACCAGAAGCGGCAACAGTTGGAAAGCGCCCTGCGCGACCCCTCCCTATCCTCAGAAAAGCTAAAAACCACCCTGGAAGAATTTCGTCAGATTGTCCTGGAAATTGGTACCCGCATCTACACGGGTAAACAAAAAGAAAACCCAACCCGCAACGGTACTGGTCTTCAACCGCTCAACGTCACCCAAGAACCAACTCAACCAACCCGCACCCAAGCCGCCGCCCCCCCAAATACCATCGCCGACAGGCCAACCCTCCCCCGTACTGGAACCAGAACCCATAGCAATCCAGAAACCAAATCCACCGAATCAGGCAGTTATGATAATACCGACAATGAGGCAGAAGCGATCGACAGTGACTACGAGGCCGTAGATTAAAAAAGGAAAAGCTATCAGCCTTTTCAGTCATCAGTAATCAGTAATCAGTAATCAGTGATCAGATGTGAGTTTTCAGTTTTTTTCTCCCCAACTCCGGCGCTCCCCACTCCCCACTCCGGTGCTCCCCTCTCCCACCCAAAAAATAGTAGGGATAACCCAACTAAACTATTATGTATAGTTTGTTAAAGTAACAACTAGACTTAAACTTTATTTATAAATTGCGAGCAGAACCATAGCCCCCTATGCCCACTGATTATTACGAAATTCTAGGTGTCTCGCGGGATGCCGGCAAAGAAGACATCAAACGCGCCTATCGTCGTCTCGCCCGAAAATACCATCCCGATGTTAACAAAGAACCGGGAGCCGAGGAACGCTTCAAAGAAATTAACCGCGCCTACGAAATTCTCTCGGAACCAGAAACCCGCAATCGTTATGACCGCTTTGGTGAAGCTGGGGTTTCTGGTGGCCCTGCCGGTTTTGATCCCGACAATATGAGCGGTTTCGCCGATATCTTTGAGTCAATCTTTAGTGGTTTCGGGGGCATGGGCGGCCAAGCCGCCGCCCGCCGACGCACAGGCCCTATCCGGGGCGAGGATCTACGTCTCGATTTCAAACTAAAATTCCGCGAGGCGGTCTTTGGCGGCGAAAAGGAAATCCGTATCCGCCATCTGGAAACCTGTCAAACCTGTAAAGGCAGTGGGGCCAGACCAGGAACCAGTTCCCGCACTTGTACTACTTGTAATGGTACTGGTCAGGTGCGTCGCGCCACCCGTACTCCCTTCGGTACTTTTGCTCAGGTTTCGGCCTGTCCCACCTGTGATGGTGCTGGAGAAGTGATCGAGGAAAAATGCGACCTTTGCGGCGGTTCTGGACGTAAACAGGAAACCAAAAAACTGAAAATTACCATCCCCGCGGGGGTTGACAACGGCATGAAATTGCGCGTTGCCCGGGAAGGAGACGCAGGACTTAAAGGCGGGCCGCCGGGGGATTTATTCGTTTATCTAACCGTGGAAAACGATGCAGAATTTCAACGGGAAGGGAATGATATTAAATCGGATATCACGATCAGTTATATCCAAGCGATTTTAGGATGTACTATTAAAGTTAATACGGTAGATGGCCAAGAAGACCTGACTATCCCGGCCGGTACTCAACCGAACACCGTACTGATTTTAGAAAGTAAAGGGGTTCCCAAATTAGGCAATCCCGTCAGTCGCGGTGATCATCGCATTACCGTTAAAATCTCGATTCCTACCCGTGTCACCGGAGAAGAACGGGAATTACTGGAAAAATTAGCAAAAGTTCGCGGGGAAACCGTGGGGAAAGGCGGCATCGAGGGATTTTTAGGTAATATCTTCCATAAATAGGGCAGGCTGAATAAATCTAAAAATCTTGTCGGATAACGGAGGCAGGGGGCGGTCGGCGGTCGGCAGTATTCAGGAGTCAGGAGATAGGAGATTATTTTATTTATTCTCCCCACACCCCACACCCCACACCCCACACCCCACACCCCACACCCTGCCCCCAGGAAACTTTTTCAACAAACCCTAAATAACTATGACTTTAGACCTGCGCGGCACTCCCTGCCCAATTAATTTTGTCCGGACAAAATTGCAATTAGAGAAAATGACCGCCGGGGAACGGTTAGAAGTCTGGTTAGATGCCGGGGAACCGATCGAACAGGTTCCCACTAGCCTGACAGTGGAGGGTTATCAGATAGAATCGATCGAGGACCGAGATAGCTTTTTTGTTCTCCAAGTCTATCGCCCCGATTTCTAAATGGTAGATGCACAATTAACCGATTTATACGGCACAGTGGTGGCCGTACAGGCGAATTTCTATCAGGTACGCTTGGATTCTCCCGTTATGGGCGAGAATCTTCTCTGTACCCGTCGCGCTCGCTTGCAAAAAATCGGTCAATCGGTGATGGTTGGTGATCGGGTGCGCGTGGAGGAAGCCAATTTTGATGATCGGCAGGGTGCGATCGCAGAAGTCCTCCCCCGCAGTACCGAGATCGATCGGCCAGCCGTTGCCAATATCGAGCAGATTTTGCTAGTTTTTGCCCTTGCTGAACCCGTCCTCGATCCTTGGCTGATCAGTCGTTTTTTGGTGAAAGCCGAGTCCACAGGCTTAGAAATTGCGGTCTGTGTCAATAAAATCGATCTGGGGGAACCGGAACAAATAGAGGTCTGGGCCGATCGCCTAGCTGGTTGGGGATACCGGCCTTTTTTTGTCAGTGTGGAGAAAAATCGGGGATTTGAGGCTTTATTGGCACAATTAAACCATAAAATCACTCTCTTGGCCGGTCCATCGGGGGTGGGAAAATCGAGTTTAATTAATTGCCTAATTCCTGAGATTAATCAACGGGTGGGGGATGTGTCGGGAAAACTGCAAAAAGGTCGTCACACTACCCGTCATGTGGAGTTATTTGCTTTACCAAATCGGGGTTTATTGGCCGATAGTCCGGGGTTTAACCAACCGGATATTAACTGTTCACCGGAACAATTAACTTTTTATTTTCCGGAAGTGAGACAGCGTTTAGCTTTAGGAAATTGTCAATTTAATGATTGTACTCACCGTCGAGAACCTAACTGTGTGGTGAGGGGAGATTGGGAACGTTACCAACATTATTTAGAGTTTTTAGAAGAGGCGATCGCACGGGAACAGTCATTACAGAAAACTAGCACAAAAGAGTCAAGTTTAAAGTTAAAAATTAAAGAAGCAGGTCAAGAAACCTACGAACCCAAATTAGCTAATAAAAAATATCGTCGTCCTTCCCGTCGCGGCAAAAATCAAGATCAGGAACGCTACGAAAATAAAACTCTCCAAGACATTTATAATGACGATTCTGAATAGAATCGGTTAGGTTGCCTTTATCTTCAGGGTTGCTTGATAAATACTGTCTAAAGATGAAAATCTAACAGCAATGACTGTATCTATGGGTTTTTATCTGAACTATTTTTGATTTTTATTCTCGCCCTTTTGGAATTAATTTAACTTATCTACGAACTAAATTTTTAAGAGTTCTAGAGTTAGCTATTTTCCATGTTCCCTCGTCATTTTCAAGATTATAGCGAACCAATGAGGTAGTAAAAGCACTATTTTTTCGATCAATTTTACCCTGACTGTTATAGAGTGTTCTTTCTTCAGTAACCACCACATCCACTGTAGCTTGATCGCCAGAGATAGAATTAAGAGAATGTCCCGAATTAGAAACCAGTGTTCCCATAACACAAACCGAAGAACCTAGTTTCTTTAACCGCACCAAAATCAATTAGGATCGGTAAATTATCATAAATCCGTAGAATGATATTATCGGGTTTTATGTCTCGATGGATAATTTTTTGTCCGTGAACATAAATTAAAACCTCTAAAATACTAACTAAAATCTCTTTGACTTGATCATCGCTAAAAACTCCTTTACTCTGTATTCTGTGGCTGAGAGTTTCCCCCTCGATAAATTCCTCGACTAAATAAAATTGATGATTTTCCTCAAAATAAGCGTATAGTTTGGGAATTTGAGGACTATTTTCGCTCAATTTTTCCAGGATAGCAGCCTCTCGCTCAAATCTTTCTTTGACAAGATTGTCAACCTGGGGATTATCATTAATCGGTTTTAAGTAGGGAGGCACAATTATTTGTAGGATGGGTTAGCAGTAGCGTAAACTATGCGGGCGTTGGGTTTCATGCTTCAACCGTTCGGCAAAAGCTCACGGCCGAAGCCCAACCTACGTTGATCTTATATTTAATTCCACCCACCTACTTACTGTTTACTTAATAATCTCCACTGATCAGATTATCGCCGACCTCCCCCCCCATTCAGAACCGTGCTTGAGATGTTCACCTCAGACGGACCTAGTTTGACTGCTCTCTGGTTAAGGATACAGCTTGACAATGATTGTCTGGGCTAACTTCAACTTGACAGACCAGTAGTTCCCACTATAGCTTAGTTTGAGGCTCAGGCGGCCTCCTGATTCTACCCTCGGATGCCACAGTAAGCAAAAAATTTTTAGAAACTTCTTGACAAAACCAGGGAGATAAATGCTAATATTAAAAAGGTCTGTGCAATGGGGATTAGCCAAGCGGTAAGGCAGCGGGTTTTGGTCCCGCCATTTCCTAGGTTCGAATCCTAGATCCCCAGTTTAAGATTTTTTATCCCTAATCCGCCAATGATTGAGAATATCCTCGCTCAAAGCCTCCTTTAGCCAAATACGACCGATAAGCGTCAGGGGAACCGCCAGAAATAGGCCTAAAAAGCCAAAAATCGAGGCAAAAAACAACTGGGCTAACAAGGTAAAAGCGGGTAAAAGCTTGAGCGACCGCACCGTTAAAATGGGCAGCGGTGGATGATGGTCGAAATATTGAATTAACAGATAAATACTGCTGTAGAGTAGTAAAACCGCCCAGGGTTGCCAGGGAGCTTCCAGAAGGGCGATAGAAAAGGGTAAAATCGTGCTTAAAAGCGGTCCGAGATTGGGGATAAAGGTGAGAAATCCCGCCAGGATAGATTGGGAAAAAGCGAGGGGAATGCCGATCAGGGATAGACCTAGGCAACTGCATAAGGTCATAATCAACATATGACAGAAAATCCCTTTCAGCCAAGCTTTTAAATCTCGATCGCACTGTTCTAGGATCGATCGTACCCTAGAACGGTAGAAAGCGGGAAATAAACGCAGAAAACAACGGTGGTAAGCGGCAGGATCGGCGAGAATCATCAAGCTCAGGGCAAAAATTAGCAGTAAGCTGAGGATAATGCCGAAAGTACCGTAAAAAATGCTCAAACCCCGGCCAGCAATTTGGTTAATCAGGGGTTGTAATTGAGCCAGCAGCGTTTTAAAGTCCGGGAAGACACTGGCCAGAGTAGGATCGAGATAATCCTCAAAACTATGGACTTGTCCCCAGAGTCTTTCTATAGCTTGGGGTAATAAACTAAATAATTGGCGAAATTGTTGGACTAAAGCGGGTATAATCCCCACAAACATACCGATAATACCAATAAAGAAGCCAAAAAGAGTGATAATTAGGGCGTAGGAACGCTTGAGGTGATGACGCTGCCACCAAGTCACAGCCAAATTTAAAATCTGAGCCAGAAGAATCGCCATCAATAATAATAAGAGAATCTGTCGAATCTGCCAGAGAATCAACAGACAAAAGACTAACAGAACTAAACCGAGGCTGCTGCCAAAAGTCATGATGAGTAAGGAGAAAAATTCCTAATCAGTTATTGTCCGTCTCCAGAGGGCAAAAACCGTGAGCAGAAAAGGAGTAAAAACCAGAATTAAAGTGTTAAGAGGACTGGGAGCGATCGATAATAAAGGGGCAAGATATTTAATTGCCAGGGAAATTAAAGCCGATATCAAGATTATTTTGATAATAAAGCCGCTCATAGATCAATGTTTAGGTGACACAAGCACTATCTTATCCCTGAATAGGGTAAATTTTGGTTAGAATGTGGCAATCATACCCCATGGATTTGATTAATACTATTGCTCAAGTTAAGGAAAGATATAAAACGGCAAAAATTGAGCTTGCTGGCAATAATAACATTTTTCAGGAATATGGGCGAAGTTGCTAGATTTTCTGGGCGGGGTCGGTCCAGAGGGAAGGGGAAATTATGAAACAATCATGGTATGGCGGTTCCTTTGGTCGCCTCTGGCCCCGAAATTCATCCTCAAAACCCTAGAGGCTCCTTTGGCGGGCGACCAAACTCAGCCGGAAAAGGATACTGTCGCCAGCTAGAAAATATTAAATTTTTATAAAGTTTTTTCAATTTCCCTAACAAAATGTAAAAATAGATACAGAATAATAAATAATATCTTTTCATTTGTTGTCCCTATATAGGGACGACAAGGGGGATTAAAGTCACTTTAAAGCATTGCAGGGAGTCGGTGATATGACGTTAGCCTATCGAGGAGTTAAGTACGAAAGGGATTCTCTCCCCTTGGAGATGAAGACTGGAGATATCGGGGGTAAATACCGAGGTCAAGACTGGAATCACCATTATCCTCGCCATATGCTCCAATTAGAACCGAAACTGCATCGTCAGTATCGTGGAGTTGCCTACAGCACCCGTCCTCATTTTGCCGAGCAAGTCATCCCGAACACTTGTCCGTTGCCCGTTGTCAAACCCCCTGTTGTTGTCCAAGAGGAAACCCTTTCTAGCATCCATCTGAACAATATTCGTCTTCGTCTGGAACGTCGTTTACAAATCGCTCAAGAGAATGGTGACGAAACCCTCGTTAATCTCTTGAAAAAAGAATCCCAAGACTTAGCCTTAAACTGCTAATCTAACGGTTTTTTCCCACTTTCCCCTCGGTTCTGCCGGGGGGAATATTTTTGGGCGCAAAAATGCCTAAATCTTCCCCCCGCTCACTCCCAGGGCCGGCACTTTTTGATTTTAAAAAAGCCTCAAGATATTATCCAACAAGATTTTTAGATTTTTTCAGCCAACTCTAGTTAGGAGCTTACAAGCTTTTAATTATATTAGGTCGAGGTCTATTCTAGTTCTGGTTCCGATTGGGGCGTTGTCTCATTTCCACAACATTTTTGATACCTTGGACAAAAGTTTGAAAACTACGGGATTTATTTTCAGTTAGGGAAAGATGGGGGGCAATCTGTTGAGAGTGGGTTCCTGCATAATACTCTTTCACTAGCTTTGTTAATTCTTGTTTGGCCGAGTTAAGCAGGTCCGGTTCTCTGTATTTACTTTTATTTTGTTTTTGACCGAGACTATTTAAATTATACGCCTTGGCCACCGCTGCTAAATCTCCCAGAAACCAAGATTCTAATTCATGGCAAATAATCCGAATTAAGACTTGAGCATCCCTGGCATTTTGACAAATTTCCCCTAGTTCTTTTTTGAGTTCTTGACAATCGTGAGAATCCTGATCATGGACAATAATAAATTTGGTATTGGGACTAGATTTATTGAAAGCTTTGAGTTTTCTAGGAATAGATTTGGCTAGATATTGTTTACCTTGATGACTAATACATATATAGCTGATTTCTGGGGGAATAAGTTTAGGCAAAAGTTCTTCTAACACATTTTTTATAGATGACTCTTCTAACAAAAATACGATATCATAGTTCCTTAGGGTTCTACTCCTTTAAACCAACCTTGATTCCAAAGATAGCCGGGTAAATCGCCTTCCGCTACTAAGTTTTTGAGGATTTCGCTATCGGCAGCCCTATGGATTTGGGTAATACCTTGGGATTTAATTAGCCAGAAAATACTAGCTAGTGGAACCGCATTGATAAAATCGGGGGAGTGACTAGAAACAAATACCTGACCCCCCCGGTCGCTATAGTGGGCGAATTCTTCGGCTAGTTCTTTTAATAAAGTAGGATAAAGTTGGTTTTCTGGTTCTTCGACACAGAGTAGGGGATGAGGATTGGGATCGAATAGTAATATTAAATAAGCGAACATTTTCATAGTACCGTCAGAAACATAGCGATCAATAAAAGGATCTTTAAAGGCCTGATCTTGAAAACGTAAAATCAAGCGACCGTCTTCGGTTTCTTTGGCTTCCACAGAGGAAATACCCGGAACTCTTTGTTTCATTTTTTCGAGAATTTGCTGAAAAATTTGGGGATATTGTTGATAAATATATTGAGCGACTGTAGCTATATTGTCGCCAGTAGGGGATAAGTGTTCAGCATAAGATATTTCTTTACTTCCTCTAGCTTCGCTAATATGAAAGTCAGAAACGTGCCAATTTTCAATCAGAGAACGAAAGGCTGTAGCGGCTTGAAAACGTTGAAATTGTCCTAATCCTTTAATTGCTAGTATATCTTTAGATTCTAGCTGTTGTTCTTCTCGATCGAGTTCTTTATCCGGTTTACTAAAATCTTCTTCGTTGGTAATAGCATATCCTTGACCAAGTTGAAAATCTAAAAAATGAAAAGGTTTACCGTGTTCACCCCTTTTGTAGCGAAGTATTTCGCGTTTGATAACAGGGCGATTTTTGTTTTGTCCAATTATGAGTATATAGGGCTGGCTGAATAAATCTAAAAACCTTGTTGGATAAGACTTTTAGACTTTTTTGACCTCAAAAAGTGCCAGCCGTTGCGGGGATCGGGGGGAAAATTCCAGGACTTTTTCCCTGAAAATTAGGTAACTGACTACCTCAAAATCGGTAAAACCCCACACCCCCCCTGCCCCTAGGAAAAGCTTTTTGCCGCAAACCCTATTTATCTCGGCATGATTCGACTCATGTTGAGGCGGCTTGCCTAGACGACTACGCTACCTGTGACCCTTTTCAAACATCCTCTCAGATACATGAGGTTCGTTCTTGCATCTGAAATACTTGATTAGCAAGAATGAGCTTGTGCTTCACCTTTACGAGAAAGGCTGTCATACTATTCACTAAAAACTCACATCTGATCACTGATAACTGATCACTGATCACGGAGCACTGATAAGGCTGATATTTGGGGAAATTATCTAGAAATCATGACAAAAGTTTTTTAATGGTTAAACAGACAAGAGAATAAGATAACCTAGGTATAGAATTTAACAAAAAATCTGGTTAACAGACATTGATCAAGTCGATAGCGCAGTGTCAAACAAGTTCTTTTCCCGCTCAGGTATGGCAATTAGATCACGGCTTAACCGTAATTCATCAGTATTTACCAGTGACTCCTGTGGTGGTAGTAGATGTGTGGGTGAAAGCAGGTGCGATCGCTGAACCCGATCCATGGTTAGGTATGGCCCATTTTCTCGAACACATGATCTTTAAGGGGACAAAAAAACTTCCCCCCGGACTCTTCGACTATTTAATCGAAAATTGTGGCGGAATGACTAACGCGGCCACCAGTCACGATTATGCACACTTCTATCTCACCACCAGTGTGGATCAAATTGAACATACCCTACCCCATCTGGCCGAAATTCTCCTCCATGCTGAGATTGACGATGAGGAATTCTATCGGGAAAAAGATGTAGTCTTAGAAGAATTACGGGCCTGTTATGATGATCCCGATTGGATTGCCTACCAAACCCTCTGCGGAAGTATCTATCAAAACCATCCCTACGGACGCTCTATTTTAGGCGATCAACCCCGTTTAGAGCAATTAACCCCCAATCAAATGCGCTGTTTCCATCGCACCTATTATCAACCAGAAAATATGTGTGTGGCGATTATCGGGGGAATTGAACCCCAACCAGCTTTAGAAATTATCCGGCAATCTTTTCGGGAATTTCCCGTCCCCTCAGAATCCCCTGGGAATCCAGTGGCTGCCGAACCACCCATGATTGAAATTCGTCGTTCCCAAGTATATTTATCCCACCTAGAACATTCTCGCCTCTTGATGGGATGGATGGGACCGGGATGCGATCGCCTAGAAGATGCCTTTGGATTAGACTTGCTTTCGGTAATTCTTGCCGGGGGACGCTGTTCGCGGTTAGTGCGACAGCTGCGGGAAGAAGCGCAAATCGTCCTCGATATTAACAGTAATTTTTCCCTGCAACGAGATTCCAGTCTCTTTACCATCGGCGCTTGGCTATCTAGCTCACAAATCGGGACAATTGAAGGTATTATCTGTGAACATCTCCAACATCTACACGATCATCCCGTCACCCCCGCAGAATTACACCGCACTCAACAGTTATTAGCTAACGATTATATTTTCTCCACAGAAACCCCGGGCCAATTAGCGGGACTCTATGGATATTATCAAACCCTGAGAGCTGCCGACCTAGCAACGATCTATCCCCAAGTTATCCAAAGTTTGCAACCGTCAGATCTACAGCGTCTCGCTCGTCAGTATCTCTCCCCGGAGCGATATGCTATTACAATAATGCAACCCTGTGAATAAACGATGTCCGCTTCTCCCATTCACCGCTTAACCTTAGAAAATGGCATCACTCTTTTAGTGGTGGAAAATACGGCCGTGGAGTTGGTTGCAGGGAGGATTTTTCTTAAAAATGCGGGTACTCGTTGGGAAAAAACCGAAAAAGCGGGTTTATTTCGTCTTTTGGCCGTGCTGCTCACTAAAGGTACAGAAAAGTTATCTTCCCTAGAAATTGCTGATCGAGTTGAGTCCACGGGGGCCGGTTTAAGTGCGGACACGGGGACCGATTATTTTGTGGTTAGTTTAAAGACTGTTACAAAGGATTTTCTAGATATACTGCGTCTAGCGGCGGAAATTATTCGTTTTCCCAGTTTTCCACCCCCAGAAATCGAATTAGAGAAAAATCTCACCCGTCAAAGCATTCGCTCTCAATTGGAACAGCCTTTTAATGTAGCTTTTAATCAATTACGCGCCGCTATGTACCCAGATCATCCCTATGGTATGTCTTTATTGGGTACGGAGGCAACGGTTTCGCAATTGCAACGGGAGGATCTGCTGGCCTATCATAGTCGCTTTTTCCGTCCGGATAACCTGGTGATTAGTCTTTCTGGCCGTATTACCCTAGAGCAAGCAGTAAAAGCAGTAACGGAAATTTTTGGCAGTTGGTCAATTCCCGATCTTTCTTTATCTAGTTTACCTCCGGCCGCTTTTGATTTTCAGCCCACCTGTTTAACTACCGTCCAAGCTAGTCAACAGGCGATCGTTATGTTAGGATATCCCGGCTCCTCTGTACAAGAGGATGATTATGCCGTTTTAAAATTATTGAGTACCTATCTGGGGAACGGGTTATCTAGTCGTTTATTCGTGGAATTGCGAGAAAAACGGGGATTAGCCTACGATGTTTCCGCTTTTTATCCCACCCGTCTCGATTCTTCCCAATTTGTCATTTATATGGGAACTGCACCCCAAAACACAGCGATCGCAGTGTCGGGATTGCGTCAGGAAGCAGAAAGGTTATACAAAGTAACTTTGAGTGAAGAGGAGTTACAGTCAGCTAAAAATAAGTTATTGGGTCAATATGCTCTCGGTAAACAAACTAACGCCGAAATCGCTCAGTTATACGGTTGGTATGAAAGCCTAGGTTTGGGGATTGAATTTGATCGCACTTTCTTGGATTCTATTAATCAGATTACTCCCGAACAAGCGCGATCGGTAGCCAGTAAATATTTTCAAAATCCCTACATTTCCCTAGTCGGTCCAGAAAATGCGATCGCTGAAATTCTCTAAGTAGTCGCACAGAAAACGGGTTTCTCGGAGAAACCCGTTTTCTACTCATGCACTCATGCAAAATGGAGAATAAATAATCAGTTTTTAATAACTGGATTTAGTATCAGGAGATAAGATATAGGAGATAGGTGTTGGGGTTTTAGGGTTTTGGGGTTTTAGTTGAAATTCCCCATTTCCCCATTTCCCCAACCCCCGCTCCCATCTCATAGACAGTCTCAACGAGTAATTTAGATAGTCAACAGCTTAGTTAAAAACATCAAAAAGCGGCAATAAAAACTATTGCCGCTGCTATTTTTGATTAACTCCCCGGGTGGGATTCGAACCTACGACCAATCGGTTAACAGCCGACCGCTCTACCACTGAGCTACCGAGGAAAGCTACTCACAATTAATAATTATAATCATAAGTCCCTGAATAATGCAAGTGTTTTCTGGATTTTTTCTCAAAAAAATTTCCGGCGCCGGTAGCGGTGGGCGGAGAATCCACTATTGTGGAGATAAGGACACCATTAAGTCTAGTCTATGCTTGCCCATCACCGCCGTCCCGTTTCCTTCTGTCTGCTCTCGACAGATCTACCCATCCTCTCCACTTTAGACACTGCCGCTACCCTCTACCAAAAGGATCGCCACCGGTTTCATCTTCTCCTCAATCAACCACCAGTCGCTCTCCCAGAAATAGAGACACTTAAACCCGAAAATAATCAAAATAAGTTAATTTGGCTAGAAATTTCGGCCAATCGGGTAATTATGACCATGCAGGGCCAAGGAAAATTCGCCTATCGTCATTTTTGGGAGCAAGGGGTTTTTGGTGTCAGTCGCTACTGGTTAAATGCCGAAAGTCCTCAACCGGATTACGCTTTTCGCCTCCGCAACTATACCCGTAGTCTCCAATTAGAGGGGAATAATTTCCCCGAATATTTGCGTCTAGAGTACGAATTATGGTCAGATAACCTGATTTTAGGTCATTATGTCCTTCATTTGCAAGTACACCAATAAATAGGCTTGGCTGAATAGAGCTAAAAACCTTGTGGGATAAGACTTTTAGGCTTTTTTGTCCCTCAAAAAGTGCCAGCCGGTGGCAAAATTTAGGCACTTTTTCCCCGAAAATTAGTTAATTGTGGGGTGGATTGAAGACTTAGTGCTAGATTTCCCGAAAAGTCTATTTTATTTCAGCTTGCTGTTAGGAATCCACTTAAAAGAGGTTGTTTAATCTGGCTAATACGCTCTTGGGTATGATATGGGGAAAAGTTCCGGCGATTGCGCTAAAATGGGGAAATATGCCGAAAGTTTCCACCTATCGTTACTCTGAAGACTGTTAGACAGAAAGTTTTTGTATAATATGTAGTTAGGCGGTGCGAAAGGTCAGTAGTTAAGGAGCGAACCCGGAAAGTAGTAGGAGTACAGCACATGAAGTGGAATTGGAATACACCGGCTTGGGAGACCCCCATCGGCCTTGCCGATGGGGTAGAGCTGTTTTGTTTGCCTGGCAGTATAGTTCCTGAAGAGGGCTGGCCTGACACGTTCTGGCGCCACGTCAGCGAGAGACATCTTCTTCTTGGAGTTGAAGCTCAGCGAGTGATCCGCCTCTTTCGGGAACTTGAGCCAGGCGAGTCGGCCCGTTGCCACTTTCCGCCGTGGGGGCTGGCGTTCTATGAGTGGGATACCCTGCTCTTCGCGGCGACCCTCTGCTACGAATGCAACAACGCCTACATTTACACTGCTCAGGGCAAGGAGCTACGCGCCTTCGATCCAGCTGGGCCGAACGCTGCCCGACTCCGCGACGTTCTGAAGCAGCATCTGCCGCTGTAGTGCGATCGCTATCGCCGTAGGGTGCGTTCCCTAATGCAAGTCCTGCTACAAAGCGATCGCTTGTGGGGAACGCACCATGCACATTGATTGCAGCTGTGAAGTGCGATGCCGAAGAACGTAGTGCGATCGCTGACCTGGTAGAAACCCAACATTACTTTTTCCCAGATTGCCACCCAATATCTGAGTTATAATCAATAATATCCACTCTACACCTTAATCAAATAATTTAACTTATGTCTGCTACAATTCGTGAAGAACTTCACCAACAGATTGACCGATTACCTGATGACATTGTTGAAAAAATTGCCAACTTTACCCGATTAATTTCCCCTGAGCTAAACAACATTTCAGAATATACTAATTGGCAAGATGAAGACTGGCAAAAATTTTCATTAGAGCAATTTTTCAAAGAAGGAGATGAAATTGAATATTTCCTAGAAGATGCTCAAGAAATTTATCAACCATGAAACCAGGTGATATTGTTCTAATTCGTTTTCCTCAAGCAGACTTGAAATCAGGAAAACTTCGTCCAGCCTTAATTATTGCTATTTCACCAAGTCGCCATCGTGATTTATTACTTGCTTTAATTTCTTCTCGTCTCCATCAAGCTACTCTAGGATTTGACGAAATTATTAATACCTCAGATTCTGACTATATTACTACTGGACTTAAAGTGGCTTCTTTAATTCGGCTAGGACGATTAACAAGTGTCGAATCATCTGTAATCAATGCACGTTTAGGAAATATATCACCAGAAAGACTAATAAGGATTAAAAATCTTTTAATCAATTGGCTAAGAAAATAAAATTAGTGCTGTAGGGTGCGTTCCCTAATGCAAGTCCTGCTACAAAGCGCTCGCTTTTGGGGAACGCACCATGCACATTGATTGCAGCTGTCAGTGGGATGCCGAAGAACGTAGTGCGATCGCTGTCATCTTCTTGATTAAACTCTGAAATTGTCATTGCTTGGGATAGGAACGCCAAGAGCGATCGCTCTTTGGGGATAAGGATTGCGATCGCTTTTTGGGAATGAAGAGGGGCGATCTTTGTGAGTTGGAAAGTTGTCATCGATTCGCGATCGCGGATGTCATTATTGCCCAAGCAGAGTAAAATAAAAGTCTGTATTGAAAAAAGGGAAAGTAACAATGCCGCCAACAATGCAATTTAGTCAAATCTTAGAAATGATTGACTATCTCTCTTTTGATGAACAAGATGACTTGATCAATATTGTTAAACATCGGCAAATCGAAAAAAGACGAGAACAAATTGCTCAAAATATTTCTCAAGCTCGACAAGACTATCAAAATGGTAATGTTTTTCGAGGAGATGTTGATTCCATTATTGCCGAACTAAACAATGATTAACTTGGTTTTTAGCCAATCATTTAAACGCGCTTTCAAAACAAGGATTAAACGACAACCTGACTTAAAATCAAAAATAGAAGCCAAATTGAGACTACTCGCTGACGATCCCTATAATCCAATATTACGCACCCATAAACTAAAGGGGAAATTGTCAGGTGCTTGGGCTTTTTCTGTTGAATATGATTGTCGAATTATTTTCAATTTTGAATCAAACCCTGAAACCCAAGAAGAAGAGATCAACCTAATTGATATTGGAACTCACGATGAGGTTTATTGAATATGATTTTTTATTATGTTAGCAAGGTTTCGGAGTTGGCGATCGCTTTTTGGGGATGAGGAGTGCGATGCCGAAGGCACTGCGTAGCAGATCGCTGATCTTGTCGTTTAGGTGGAGGTAACAAAACCCAACAAGCTTTGTTATAATATTTTTGTCATAAAGCAAGACTTATAAAAATAAATTTATGCCAGAAATTACTCGATTTTATGGAATTATCATTAAAATCTTTTTTGCCGATCATCCACCTCCCCATTTTCATGCGATTTATGGAGAATATAACGCCATATTTAATCTGGAAACCTTAGAAATCATTAGACCTCTTGCAAAAGTCTTAAGTCGATCCTTGTACAGCAACATTTTTGAAGATTATCAACTACTAATAAATAATTAACTGAAAGTCCCTCCCATTATTGTTTCTATCGTTTGTTTTCGGATTTATGCAAGAGGTCTATTGAAGGAGACTTACCTAATAGAGCCACAAAAATGGTTGTAGAATGGGCAACAATCTATCAATCAGAATTATTGAAAATGTGGAACACTCAAGAATTTAATAAATTACCACCTTTGAAATAAAACAATGCTTTATCCCAAAATAACATCAGCCGAAATCATTGAAAACTATACTCTATTGGTGCATTTTTCTAATCATCAAGCTAGAAAATATAACTGTGAAAATCTACTAGAAAAAACGATGTTTTCTTCCCTTAAAAACTATGCTTTCTTTAAAAACTTTCAACTTGATCCATCAGGTAGCGGAATCGTTTGGAATGATGAAGTTGATATAAGCGAGTATGAAATTTGGATCAATGGAATTGAACTATGATTGCCGATCTTGTAGTGCGATCGCTGTCATCTTCTTGATTAAACTTTGAAATTGTCATTGCTCGGGATAGGAACGCCAAGGGCGATCGCTTTTTGGGGATGAGGAGTGCGATGCCGAAGGCACTGCGTAGCAGTACGCTATCGCCGTAGGGTGCGTTCCCTAATGCAAGTCCTACTACTGCAGCGATCGCTTTTGGGGAACGCACCATGCACATTGATTGAAACTGTGAAGTTAGAAGCATGAAACCCAACCCCCGATCATGTTACGTTACCGCTAACCCGTCCTAGAAATAATTGTGCCTCCCTACTTATCAAAAAAATGTTTGATATTATGCTTGAAATTTCTAAAACCTCTCTTCAAGTATTAGGCAGTGAAATATTTAATCAGATAACCAAAAGTAAATAACTAAAAACAAAATATCTATTAAATTTTAAAAGGTTGAATATGGCAAGAAATGCAACAAATAAATTATTACAAAATGCCAAAAAATTAAAAAGTGACGAGTTTTATACACAACTTTCAGATATAGAAAGCGAGTTGCAACATTATAAAAGTCATTTTGAAAATAAAGTAGTTTATTGCAATTGCGATGACCCCCGAATTAGTAACTTTTTTAAGTATTTTGCCGCAAACTTCAAAAAGTTAGGTCTAAAAAAAATAATAACATCTTGTTATCGAGAACAAGTGAGAGATTTATTTAATAGAGAAGAAGATGAAAAGGGTTTTTTCTTTGAATATACAGGCACAGAGAGAGAAAAAAATAAACCTAGTTCAACTGACATTGTTTACTTTAATGGTGATGGGGATTTTCGTAGTCCTGAAAGTATTGAACTATTAAAGAAGTCCGATATTGTTGTGACTAATCCCCCATTTTCATTATTCAGAGAATATGTAGATCAATTAGTTAAATACGACAAAAAGTTTTTGATAATTGGCAATATTAATGCAATAACCTATAGAGAAATTTTCAAACTAATTAAAGAAAACAAAGCCTGGTTAGGAATAAATCTTGGTAGAGGTATTTCTGGTTTCATTGTTCCCCAACACTATCAACTTTATGGAACAGAGGCTCGTATTGACAATTCTGGAAATCGAATAGTTTCTCCAAATAATTGTTTATGGTTAACAAACTTAGACACATCAAAACGACACCAAGATATAGCTCTCACAAAAAGATATTTTGGAAACGAAGCTGCATATCCAAAATATGACAATTATGATGGAATTAATGTCAATAAAACCCAAGACATTCCCTTAGACTTCAAGGGGGTTATGGGTGTACCAATAACATTTTTACATAAATTCAATCCCGACCAATTTGAAATAATTAAATTCAGGAAAGGGAATGATGATAAAGATTTATCAGTAAATGGGAAATGTCCTTATTTTAGAATACTAATCAAGAATAAACGAAGACAAACAGAATATATTGATTTAACAGGGTAAGCGCATCTTAACAATCCTTGACAAAATGAACTTTATGTGAGTTACCTACCCAGGATTCAAGCATATTTGAGGAGAATTTGCCATCTCTTTAAGCAAAAATCGACCCATTTGGTCGATACTATTCTGATTGACTGGTATCACTTGAAATGCCCATGCGGATCATAAAATTGGCCAATTGTCAATAGGTGTTTTTGCTCTACGGTATTGCATCAAGTTAGAATAACATTTATTGGACTGGTGTTTACTCCACTAGCATTGGGTTGAGTACCGATCACCCAACCTACCAAACTGTAACCTTTATTCTGTATGCTTTTTAGCGAATAAGGTAAGCATAACATTGCTGAGAGGGCGATCGCTGATTGGCTCGCTCCAACCCTAATCAATTCGTTAACCTCAAAATGGTCTTTTTGTACTAATAAATATTCGAGTAGAACGCTCAATGCGTTTGCTAGAGTGCATTTGAGACAATTTATCAAATTTTCGGTTTGAGAAATGAGCGCACCGTCAGTTCAATGATTTTAGCTGATGTTATTGGTGCTTTGGCCATGCCCACAAGCGATCGCCTTAATCATCCCTAACCCATCCTACGCCATCAGCGATCGCATTACCACTTCATAAAGGGTGGTGGACTGAAGGGATGTTTTGCAAACCACTCGCGTGCGCCTTTTATGAGAAAGCGGTGAAATCCGTTATTTGGAATGGCCTTTTTGACCTCGCTCACATAGGCGGGAGGAATGCCGAACTTAAAGAAACCAAGGGAGAAATCAACTAAATCGCCCCTTCTGAAGAGTTCCACCAGCGGATAGCGGTCTGTCTTGTAGGTGCGAACCTTATGGTGCATCTCGACCATTAGTCCAATTTCCTCAGACCATTCCTGTTGCCCGGTTTCGGATAAGTACCTCTTTACTTCAGACAGCGAAGGTGGGATGTAGTCCACGGTATGAGCCGACCAAAGACCTAGATCGTGAAAGCAGGCGGCGATCGCTAACTTGGTCTTTTCTTCTTCCGTGCAGGAATGGAGGGCCAAACAGAAATTGAACATTCTATAGACATGACCCCTGTAACCCAAGTAGTCATCACCGATTCGGTCTTTCCATGCAGCGAGAATTTCTTCTATGAGATCGTTCTTGGTCTCTATGTCCATGCACGCCCCTAGTTCGTAGATTATCTATTTATTGGCATTGTAACCCATTGGAAAAAGCTCCGAATAGATCAAGCCAAAGTCAGGTGCGTTACTTAACGCGCCTTTTTGCTTTTAATCATGATGAATTTGTAATTATTAGGCGTTACGCTACGCTAACACATCCTACCGTGCGATTATGGGACTTGAGATAAGAACATAAAGTGCGATCACTGTTTATTCTCTCCTTAAAAAAGTGATTTCTGCGTCATTATTCAGTAATAGATAAATGCTTTAAAATTTTAACAATTTGTTCTTCTGTGCGAGTTTGACGCTCAGATAATACTGCTAATTGATGATAATAATCGGCCTGAACTTCGTAAAAATTGGATTGGGCCGCCGCAATTCTGCCCAAATATTGATATAGCTGGCCACGTTCTGCTCGTCGTTCTTCTCTATCTGCTGCGATCGCCTCTCGCTCAGTTGCCATTGCATCGGATAAAGCCGCAATAGATTTGGCATTAGACTCAATTAGTTGTTTCAATTGATCATCAGTCATAAGAATTACAGTAAACGATTTAATGAATATTGATTATTTGTCTATTATAGCATTGAAGAAAGTTCTGCTTTCCAAGAGAGATTTTGGGGGACAAAACGTGATCGCCCTTGATTGATTTTTCAAAAACTGCGATCCCCTGTTCTCGTTATAACGTAATCGCTGTTATTTTGTTGATTAAACATTAAAATTGCGGCTCTCTTAGGTTTGGTGGGTAAAATGTATTCTAAGATACAGTCTTGCTGGCGGTCGCAACGCGCTCGCTACGCGAGACCAAGTGGAACGAACCACAAAGGCACAAAGGACACAAAGATTGATCGTTTCTATATAAGTTAAATTGGTCGCAACGCGCTCGCTACGCGAGATCACACAAATAATAAGAGAGCCAAATTGCCATTGCTTGGGATAGGAATGCAAAGGGCGATCTCTTTTGGGAATGAGCAATTTTTGGGGAATGGCGATCGCTTTTTGATGATGGGAAAGGGCGATCATGTATAATCCAAAATATTATGAACTAGATACAAAATCTCGATAAAATGGAGATAGAATGGGACAATAATAAAGCTGCTGCCAACTTGCTCAAGCATAAAATTGATTTTGAAGATGCAAAAAACATTTTTCTAGATACCAACTGTCTGGAAAGAGAAGATAAACGTGATTATAATGAAACTAGAATTCAAGTAATCGGTATAGTTAATCAAGTAGTTTTATTGGTCGTCTATACCAAAAGAAACGGCAGATACCGCATTATTTCAGCAAGGAGAGCCAATAAAAATGAACGACGACAATATTACCAGAGTCAGACTTGATCCCGAAAATGTTAGTCATGGTAAGACAGATTGGGAAAAAGTTGAAGCAATGACTGAGGAAGAAATTGACAAAGCAGCCGAAGCAGATTCGGACTGTCTCCCTCTATCTCAACAAGAATTAAATGAGTTTCGCCGTACATCAATCACAGATGCCGATCTTGTAGTGCGATCGCTGTCATCTTGTTGATTAAACTTTAAAATTGCCATTGCTTGGGATAGGAATGCGGGGGGCGATCATTTTGGGAAGGAGCAATTTTTGGGTAATGGCGATCGCTTTTGGGTCAGGGGGAGGAACGATCATTTTTGGAATGAGCAATTTTTGGGGAATAGCGATCGCTTTTTGGTCAGGGGGAGGGGCGATCGCTTTTAACACACCTATTCGATAATTGTTATCATCTTTCAAATTAACCAAAAAAGGAGTTACAATTATAGCTACGTCAGAGCAAAAAACAAGATGTTATGTCCTGTGTTGTTGGTTTACTAGACTTTATTTACCTATTAACATTGTTCGTCTAGATGAGCGCACGGGAAATATTTTTTTCCTGGCAGGAGAGGAAAACATTATTGAAATCTATCCAAACGGAAATTGGAGGTACATTGCATGAGTCAACCTAAATTTCAAGCAATGAGTCAAAAAGAACTGCAAGATTATATGCTTTCTCACCGAGATGATCAACAAGCCTTCTATGCTTATATAGACAGACTACATCAACAAGGAAATTGGATTGAAATGCCTCCAGTAGATTCGGTTGAAGATTTAGAAAAATATCCTGAATTTACAGCACGATTTCGCCAAAACTCTCAACCTTGATTATCCGTCATAAATGTGATCGCTGTCATCTTCTTGATTAAACTTTAAAATTGCCATTGCTTGGGATAGGAATGCAGGGGGCGATCATTTTGGGAATGAGCAATTTTTGGGTAATGGCGATCGCTTTTTGGGCAGGGGGAGGAGCGATCGCATCTCTCCTAGGGTAGAATGCTGATTGCAAAGGATGGTCAGTCAGCCCTAGATAGTCAACAGCTTACCCGAAAAAGCTAGATTTTGTCACAAAATTTAGTATTACTTAGGGCTGTGTATCGAGAAGTTGCGAATTGTTAACCCTAGCTTTGCTAGGAACGCAAAATATGATATTGTGACCCCAAGGCCGTAAAAAACGGACAGGTTTTCAGTCTTTTTAAACATCAGGTCGCTACATTCTACAGCTATTTTCGCTCAAAAAAACCGATTTTCTAGGCATTTCTATGACTTATCTTGTTGAAAATCCTTCTACAACCTTTTATTCCTATACCGATACGGGGGTTGATCCCCTGAAAACCGCTCACGGAGTTTATATCACAGTTCACGGACATTTTTACCAACCACCGCGAGAAAATCCCTATCTAGACAGAATTGAACGGCAGCCGAGCGCCCATCCCTTCCACAATTGGAATGAACGCATCCATCACGAGTGTTATCGTGCCAATGCTTTTGCGCGCATTTACAATGACCGGGGGGAAGTGATCAAAATAGTCAATAACTACGAATATCTCAGCTTTAACATCGGGGCCACCCTCATGTCATGGATGCAATCCCATGATCCCGAAGTTTACCAACGCATCCTGACAGCGGATCAAAAAAGTTGTCAACGCTTAAACGGTCATGGTAACGCCATCGCCCAGGTCTATAATCATATCATTCTGCCCCTAGCCAACAAACAGGACAAATACACCCAAATTCGCTGGGGAAAAGCCGATTTTCAGCACCGTTTCGGTCGTGATCCCGAAGGAATGTGGTTAGCGGAAACAGCCATTGATTTAGCCACAGTGACAGCTTTAATCGATGAAGGGATTAAATTCACCATTTTAGCCCCTTCCCAGGCCCTGCGCTGTCGTCCTTTCCCTAGCGACCATGATCCCCATCCCCAATGGCACGCGGTGGCCGGAGGTCAAATCGATCCCACCCGTCCCTATCGCTGTTACATCCCCGATGGTCGTTATCTGGATATTTTCTTCTACGATGGTCCAATTTCTCGCGATATGGGCTTTAATGATGTCCTAGCCAGCAGTGATTTTCTCGTCGGTCGTCTGGGACAGGCAATTAAAGGGGATCATCGTCCCTCCCAGTTAATCAGCGTCGCTACCGATGGGGAAACCTTCGGCCACCACAAACAGGGGACAGAGAAGTGTCTTAGCTATGCTTTTACGGAATCTTTCCCTAAAAACGGCTGGACAGTCACCAATTTCGCCCATTATCTCAGTATTTGCCCCCCCACTTGGGAAGTGGAATTAAAACCCGTGACCGCTTGGAGTTGTGTCCATGGCGTAAATCGTTGGCAGGATGACTGTGGTTGTGGGGGAGGGGGAAATTACCAGCAAAAATGGCGTAAACCCCTGCGGGAGTCCCTAAATTGGCTCAGAGATGAGTTAATTAAGGTTTATGAGATTCAGGGACAGGAATTTTTCCAGGATCCTTGGCAGACAAGGGATGACTACATTGCAGTTATTTTAGATCGATCCCCAGACGCGATCGAACATTTCCTCGCTTTGCATCAAAGTCGCAACCTGAGTAAAAGCGAGAAAATCGATGCTTTGCGTTTATTAGAAATGCAAAGACAGGCTTTATTGATGTTTACCAGTTGTGGCTGGTTTTTTGAGGAAATTTCTCGACCTGAAGGTACGCAAATTTTGAGATATGCTGGCCGGGCCCTGGAATTAGCCGGAGAAGTGGCCGGCATTCAATTAGAAATGAATTTCCTCAGTCGTCTAGCTTTCGCCCCCAGTAACGTTAAGTTATATCAAGATGGGGCTGATGTCTATCGACAATTGGTCACTTCTGCGCGGGTGGATTTGGAACGGGTGGCGGCCCATTACGCTATTAGTTCCCTATTTACCGATTATCCCGGTCATCATCGGATTTATTGTTACAATACCCGTCAATTGGATTATCAAAAACAAGCGATCGGGTCTTTAACTTTAGCGGTGGGACAGGTGGAATTAACCTCGGAAATTACCCAAGAAAGTGAACATTTTGTCTTTGCTGTTCTACATTTAGGAGGTTGGGATTTTTACTGCTGCATTCAACCTTTTAACGGTCGGTTAATCTATACCAATCTTAAGGATCATCTCTTTGAATCTTTACAACAGGCCAGTGTCTCAACCATGATCGTAGAAATGGGGCGCGGATTGGGAGAAAACTTTTTTGCTTTACCCCATCTTTTTGCCGATGAAAGACACCGGATCATGCAGAAGGTGACAGCCGAAACTAAAAAACGTCTCGATCAATTATACACCCAAGTTTATCGGGATAATTACGGCATTTTAGCGGCTTTCCAACGGGATGAGCTGCCGGTACCTCAAGAGTTACAGGTGGCGGCCGATATTGCCATTTCTCACCGTTGTTTACAGGTGATTAATGCCCTAGAAAAAGATTTTGAGCAGCGGCAAGCGACGGAAAATAATCTCGATCAATTATTGGCTATTGCTAAGGAAGCCAATCATTTACACTGTCAATTAAATATTCCCGAAGCGCGTCAAACCTTAGAAAGTTTGCTCTGGCAATCTCTTGGGAAATTATTACACGATGGTGATCCTTTAACGGCGGAGGAGGATACTCGCTTAATCACCCGTTTAATTGAAGTTAGCCAACAATTAAAGCTAGGATTATCCCTCGATCGCTCTCAGGAATTATACTATAATTATTTCCACGAGCGTCTAGTTCCTAATTGTTTGCGGTCTAATTCAATAGATGTTTCCTGTCCCTGGCCGATGACTCAATTAAAATGGTTATTACTATTAGGACAGGTATTAAAAGTTGATGTGAGTATTTGGATGTAAAATCAGTAACAGGGTGGGCAATGCTCACCCTTTAATTATTGAGTAGGTTAGGTGATGATTGCCCTGAAACTCAGGTTAACCCAGAGACTAAACCCTTAGATTTATAATGGATGATAAGTCTCTCATCGAAGGTTTACATGACTATCACGCCGATTTATACCGCCTCAGCCAGCACAGCAAGCCAGTATCCCGATGCTTTTGGGCGTTTTGGACGCTACGGGGGCAAATACGTCCCAGAAACCCTGATGCCAGCCTTAAGTGAACTAGAAACGGCCTATAATCAGTATCAAGACGACCCCGATTTTCAAGAAGAATTAAATCAACTGCTCAAGGATTACGTCGGCAGACCTAGTCCCTTATATTTTGCCGAACGTCTCACCGCCCATTATGCCAAAGCTGACGGTACTGGAGCGCAAATTTACCTAAAACGGGAAGATTTAAACCATACCGGGGCCCACAAGATTAATAACGCCCTCGGTCAGGTTTTATTAGCCAAACGCATGGGTAAAAAGCGAATTATCGCCGAAACTGGGGCAGGACAGCACGGCGTGGCCACGGCTACGGTTTGCGCTCGTTTTGGTCTAGAATGCGTGATTTATATGGGAATTCACGACATGGAACGCCAAGAACTCAATGTTTTCCGCATGAGACTGCTTGGCGCGACGGTGCAACCCGTGGCCGCCGGGACGGGAACCCTGAAAGATGCCACCTCGGAAGCGATTCGCGACTGGGTAACTAATGTGGAAACCACTCACTACATCCTCGGTTCTGTGGCAGGTCCCCATCCCTATCCGATGATGGTGCGCGATTTTCACGCGGTTATCGGTCAAGAAACCCGTCAGCAAAGTCTGGAAAAATGGGGCGGTTCACCGGATATTCTCCTCGCTTGTGTGGGGGGTGGTTCTAATGCTATGGGTTTATTTCATGAGTTTGTTAAAGAAACTTCCGTGCGTTTAATTGGTGTTGAGGCCGCCGGAGAAAGTATCGCTTCTGGAAAACACGCCGCCACCCTTACCCAAGGTCAACCGGGGGTTCTACATGGGGCCATGAGTTATTTATTACAAGATAACGAAGGTCAAGTTATCGAGGCCCACTCCATTAGTGCCGGTTTAGACTATCCCGGAGTCGGGCCAGAACATAGCTTTTTAAAAGATAGTGGTCGCGCCGAATATTATAGCGTCACCGACAAGGAAGCACTAGAAGCTTTTCAACGAGTTTCTCGTTTAGAAGGGATTATTCCGGCCCTAGAAACTGCCCATGCTTTAGCCTATTTAGAAACTCTTTGCCCGCAAGTAACTGGTAGTCCTCGCATTGTTATTAATTTCTCTGGACGGGGTGATAAAGATGTGCAATCGGTGGCTAAATATCTATCGATGAATGGTTAACAGTGAGCAGTGAGCAGTTATCAGTTATCAGTTATCAGTTATCAGTTATCAGATTTGAGGATTAATTGACCAGTATTAGATAAGCAGTATTAAATGGCGGTTTCTTGCTGTCTTTTCACTTTTGACAGATTAATATTTACTGAGCAATGAAATGCTACCCACTCACCATACCCTCACTGATAACTGCTCACTGTTTACTGATAACTGATAAATGAGAGGGATAAGCTATTGTGCATCTAAATTTGATATTCGTTTTGACCTATTTACCGTTCCAGACTAGCTTAATATGAAAAGTTCTTTTAAGAAACGTTATCATTTAGGAATTTTGATGCTTGTATCGACAAGTTTAATGGCCTGTAGTGCCTTAAACTATAGCTCTTTTACGGAACTTGTACCATCTTTCTCTCCCTCTCCTTCTCCCTCTCCTTTAGATGCGGCAACTTTACTTGTTTTAGAGAATAAAATCTATCAACAGGTCAATCGCTATCGTCAATCTCGCAATTTATCTCCCCTACTGTTAAATCGGGCAATTTCGCGACAGGCAAGATTACATAGCCAACGTATGGCCGCGGGTTTAGTTCCTTTTAGTCATCAAGATTTTGACAAAAGAGCGCAAACTATTGGTGTTTCAGTTCCCTATCAAGCGGTGGGGGAAAATCTGGCAGTTAATCAAGGTTATGATGACCCAGTAATGATGGCTGTGGATGGCTGGATTAAAAGTCAAGGTCATCGGGAAAATATGGGGGGAGATTTTGATAGTACCGGGATTGGAGTAGCGACGGATAATCAAGGAAAATTGTACTTTACTCAAATATTTCTCAAACGTCAATCCGCTCCCGTTGCTACTAATCCCCTTAGCTACGATCCTATTCAGAATCAATCTTTTTTAATTACCCTTGAAGAAAACACTAATTATCAAGTTAATCGCTACCGAATTTCTCAAAATTTACCGCCCCTACGTCTCGATGCTCGCATTAGTCATGAAGCTCGCTTATTTAGTCAAAAAATGGCCAATAAACAGGCTCCTTTTAGTCATGATGGTTTCGAGGGAAGAGTCAAGGCAGTACAAAGGAAGATTCCTTTAGAAAAAATGGGCGAAAATTTGGCTTTTATGAAGGGATATCCTGACCCTGTTGCTGTTGCCGTCAAGGGTTGGATTAATAGTCCTGGTCATCAAAAAAATATGGTTGGTGATTATAATCTCACTGGTATCGGTATCGCTAAAAATAACGCTGGTGAATATTATTTTACACAACTTTTTGTTAAAAAGCGTTGACAAAATGACCAGGATGATATTTAAATTTAATTATCAGTTATCAGTTATCAGTTATCAGTTATCAGTTATCAGTTATCAGTTATCAGTTATCAGGGAAATAAAGGCAGTCGTGCGATAGGCAAAAGCATTACAAATTTCCCTCCTGTCTCCTGTCTCCTGTCTCCTATCTTCTAACTATATGAACTTAGATAATTTTCAAGTGTGCGATCAAGATTTAAGTGATGACCTATTATCCCGTTATTTAGGGGTTAATTCGATCGCTGTAGATACAGAAACTATGGGATTAATCCCGGGTCGCGATCGACTGTGTTTAATTCAACTCTGTGACCCCAGTGGTTTTGTCACCGCTATTCGCGTTTTTAGGGGGCAAACAGAGGCTCCTAATCTCAAAAAGGTCATGGAGGATGAGCGGATAGAAAAAGTCTTTCATTTCGCCCGTTTTGATGTGGCTCAACTATCCCAAACTTTTGGCATTGCCACTCAACCGATTTTCTGCACCAAAATCGCCAGTAAACTCGCTCGGACTTATACCAGCAGTCACGGTTTAAAAAGTCTCGTGCAGGAATTGGAAGGCATAGAATTAGACAAAACCGCTCAAAGTTCTGATTGGGGAAATGCGGCTAATCTTACCCCAAAACAACTGAGTTATGCCGCCAACGATGTGCGCTATTTACTGTCAGTGCGAGATAAACTAATTGTGATGCTGCAAAGAGAAGAAAGATGGGAATTAGCTCAAAAATGCTTTAGTTGTATCCCCATCTTCACCGCTTTAGATTTACAGCAATATAAAGATATATTTGAGCATTAGTCAGCAAAAGTTACGGTCTATTTAATAAGTAAATAGAAGATAGATTTTGTCTTTGATCCCCCCTTAATACCCCCTTAATAAGGGGGGTATCTGACAATTTTTAACACCCACCTACTTAGTATGATTGACTCCCAATCGGACTTTAAAAACCCAGTTATGGATTGTTTCTCCCCCACTCCCCCACTTCTCACGCCCCACTCCCCCACTTCCCCCACTTCCCACTTCCCTCACTGATGACTGATTACTGATCACTGAAAATGCTTCCTACTGCCAAAAGCTGCCAAGATCACAAAAAAGACCGCTATGATCGAAAATAGAAATCATCGTCATTGGTAGAGAATAGGTAAAAAATCTATGACATCTTATGCGGCCTCCTCTGCACGAGCCGAAATGAGCGAACTTCGGCGCCTAAAAACCCTACTACCCCCAGAATTACAAAGTTGGGTAACGGTAGAAGGTTCCACAGAGATTAACCCCCCCCTGATCCGTTGTGAAGAAATTGGCAGAGATGAGGTAGAAATTCAGATAGATTTGGCAAAATGGGAAAATTTAGCCATCGATCAGCGTAATTTGCTCTTTTGGCATGAAGTGGCCAGGATTCAAAATGATAGTATTCCCCGGGAAGGCTGGGAAATGGCCGCCCTCGCTATTGGTTTAGGTGGTGCGGTGGGGGAATTATGGGTACAGGACGGTTTATTATTGCTCTTGGCCATGGGATTGTGTGGGATTTCTGGTTATCGTCTCTGGCGCAAAAATAACGGTGATAAAATTCTCAAAGAAGCGATCGAAGCCGATGAAAAAGCGATCGCCTTGGCCACCCGTTTCGGTTATTCTCTCCCCAACGCCTACAAGAGCCTAGGCAGTGCCTTTAAAACCCTAATTGAACAAACGCCCAACCGTCGTCTGCGTAAGCGTTATGAGACCCGTTTAGATGCCCTGAGAAAGAGTGCAGCCAAAGCGAAAGCCCAAACCCAAGGCCGTCCGCCCCTAGGTGAGATTCGTTAGCCGATAATTACAGATAATCTGTGACATTACCCATTGGTATTTGCGGAAAAGTGTAGTAAACATTTAAGTAGGTCATCAGGCCTTGCTCATCTATCAAACCACCTCGTTGTGTCGATGACTTCCCAAATCCCTGAAACACGTTTTCTGATCATTCCGATGGAGTATCCGGTTTTGCGGATGCCCGATCGCTTGACTGTCTTGGAAGCAGTACAGTTCAAGGATATCTTTCACCATCTCATCGCCCAAACACCCACCCCCGCAAAAGTCATTCTTGATCTGAATGCCACTCAATTTATGGATAGTAGTGGTGTCGGTGCTTTAGTCCATAATCTCAAAGCGGCCAGGGCAGAAAATATCGAGTTAGTGCTGGCTAACGTCCATCCCCCAGTGATGGGGGTTTTATCGATTACGGGACTAGATCAATTATTCACCTTCCAAACCCCCCCCCTAGCACCCCAAGAAAACGGCTTTACTACCACTGAAAACCATCTACCGGAAACCCATCCCTCGATTCGCAGTTGGTTAAAGCGCGGTCTTGACATTGTTGGTGGCATCGTGGGTTTATTAATCACGGGGTTTATTTTTGTCCCCATTGCTATCGCTATTAAGTTAGACAGTCCAGGGCCGATTTTTTTCAGTCAAACCCGCTGCGGTTGGTTGGGAAAGGAATTTAAGATTCTTAAGTTTCGTTCCATGTGTGTGGATGCAGAAACACTCAAGGATAAAATCCCCAATCAAGCGCAGGGAGCTTTTTTTAAGAATAAAAATGATCCCCGGATTACCCGGGTAGGAAAATTTTTACGTCGCACCAGTTTAGACGAATTGCCCCAGTTTTGGAATGTGATCATTGGTGAAATGAGTCTTGTCGGCACTCGTCCTCCCACACCCGATGAAGTGGAACGCTACGATGTTCCCCAATGGCAACGTTTAGATGTAAAACCCGGTATGACGGGAGAATGGCAGGTGAATGGTCGCTCGCGGGTGCGTAATTTTGAAGAGGTAATTCAACTAGATTTGCGCTATCAAGAAAATTGGAGTTTAAGCTACGATCTACAACTTATTTTTAAAACAATTTTGATTCTCTTTCAAAAAAACAGTGGTGCCTTCTGAAGTCTTAAATTCCCCTTCTTTCCCCCTCCATTTCCATCTACAAGTCCGGACGGAATTGGCAGCTTTAATCCCAGTCCTACAATGGTTTGAATCTCACGGCCGCTCTTTTCTACCTGAGTCGGTGCTTTGGCAGTGTAAAGTGGCTTTAGCGGAAGGATTTACTAATACTGTCCGTTACGCTCACCAACATTTACCACCGACTACACCCATCGATCTAGAATTAACTTTACAGTCCCATTCTCTAGAAATAAGAATATGGGATCACGGTCAATCTTTTGATCTGCAAGCAAAACTTGATTCTCTACAACAACATCCCGTCGCACCTTTGGAAATGGAAAGCGATCGAGGATTACTTTTCATGCGTTCTCTTACTGATACTTTACAATATATCCGCACTGGCGAAGGGAGAAATTGTTTAATTCTCCAGAAAAGTTTTTAAGCTAATTTATCCCCTGCTAGAAACTAAGTCAATGGTACAGGTTTCCAGACGAGAAAAAAGAATTATGCCACCACCCACACCCCACACAAGGGTGGGAAGATGTCCGGAGGGTGCTTTGAGAGAGAAAGTAATTTGATCGTAGTATAACCACTTGTTATTAACTCGCCAACCGACTTTTGTTCCAAAAGCGTTCCATTTTTGTTGCTCATAATTGCCGCTTCCTCCCAAACTTTCATAGATTCTTTTCTGAACAGATAGACCAAATTTTCCCTGACTATATTTTAACCAGAGTTGATTGATAGTGGCTAAATCTTCACAGGGAAAGTTATCTATATCTTCTATCTTAAGATATTTTTCTTTAGTTCGATCGGCAACTTTTAAGAATAGATTAGCTGTTTCTCGATCTGCTTCTTGCCATTTTTCTTGCGCTAATAAATCCCGTAGGTTAGTGTAATCAATTTCCTTGGCACTTTTGAGGTTAATTTCCTCCCTGGTGGCGGCTGGAAAAACTGGCAAAACCGTTTCTTGAATTGTATTCTGTGATCGGGGTTTTGGCGGAATCACTACGGCTAATTTTACTGCTAACTCTTGTAGGACTTCCCCGGCTGATTGATAACGTTTTTTGGTGCCAAATTCAATTAATTTATCTAAAATTTTACCTAATTCAACACTAACAGGATTATTAATCAGGTGCTGTCTCCATACCCATTCATGTTCACTCACATCGAATAATTCAAAGGGAGATATTCCCGTCAATAAATAGATACAAGTGACTCCCAAACTATATAAATCACTGCTATTAATTGCTTTGCCATTGCCTTGTTCTGGTGCGATATATCCCGCCGAACCGATCACTGTTCCTGTCAGGGAAAGATTAGCAATAGTGATAAATTTAGAGGCACCAAAATCCACTAAAATTATTTTATTATCGCTGCGTCTCCTAATTATATTAGCTGGTTTAATATCCCGATGAATGACTCTTTTAGCATGGATAAAATCAAGAATTGGCAAAATTTCTAATAAAAGATATTTGATCTTTTCTTCATTGAAAACTCCCGCGCTTTGTAATTCTTGTTCTAGATTTTGTCCTTCAATATATTCTTGAACAAGATATTGTCGCCCATCATTGCCAGTAAAATAGGCATAGAGGGAGGGAATTTGTGGGTGTTGCCCGAGATTATCTAAACTAATCGCTTCTTCTTTAAATAATTCCGCAGCTTTCTTGAGGGCGTTACCATCTTGAGCGCTAGGAAAAAATTGTTTAATCACACAATAAGGTTGAGAAGGTTTATCCTCATCAATTGCTTGGAAAGTTTTACCGAAACCTCCTTGACCAATTAATTTTATGGCACGATAACGATCTTTTAGTAATAATTGAAAGCGACATTTTTGACAGAATTTATCTGTAGGATCATTGTTATATAGACAATCGGGATTAAGACATAAACTCATTGTTAGTTCAAACAGGGATAGGGAAGATGTTTCAGTGAGCAGTAAACTGATAACTGATAACTGATAACTGATAACTGATAACTGATAACTGATAACTGATAACTGATAACTGATAACTGATAACTGATAACTAAATCGAGGTTTCTTCCTCTAGCCAAATTTCTGGCTGTTGATTTAATAAAAGCTGGGCTGCCTCTAACATATCATCAACAATATCGCGCAAATCTTTCTTATTATCGATATAAGCTTTTAATGCTTCCATCGGATCTAATTGATTACCCACCCCTAATTCTGGTAAACGGGGACGGGTTAATTGACTAATTAACTCGGCCCGAATACTATAACTATGGGCAGGTTTTAACGCCTCATCAAGCTGATTGGTGTTGATTAGTTCTAATTGTTCACTGCGAATTTTATAAACTAAGCGGATAACTGCTTCCTGAATATCGTATTTTTTGAGAGCTTTCAGCAGTTCTTTTTGGGGGTTTGCTGCCTCGGAAACATCCACTTCGATGGAACGGAAAGGACGCACGGGTAAAGGGCAAAATTGCCATTTAACCTCTCCTTTAGCCACTTCTATTAAGACATAGCCCTTATCTTCTTTTTCCTCGCTAAAATCCACTCGATCGATGCTCCCCGGATAGACAATGGGCGGATCATTGCTAGGATTAAGATTTTGGTGTTTGTGAACATGACCGAGGGCAACGTACTCGAATTGTGGACGATTTAGCAGGGATAAAGGCACGGTAAAACCTTTACCAACTGCTAAAAATCTTTCTGCTCCTAAACTAGCTCGATCGGCCATTAAATGGGCTAATAAAACTGTTGGTACACTTGTATCTAATTGGCGGATTTCTCCTTCTAAAACTGGTTCCAAACGGTTAATTAATAATTCATTTACTCCACTCAAGGATAAACCCTCGGTTTCGGGACGGGTTAAGAGAGTGGCGCGGGTTAACCAGGGTAAAGTAATTACTTGGATATCGCCGTTGCGGGTGGTGATGCGATGGGTGGTCAAGCGATCGCCAACAATAAACCCCGGCACCGCTAGGGTACGATAGATGGAGAGACTGACACCGCCCTTACCATGAGAATGTTGATCGTGATTACCCACTAATAACACCGTCGGGATATTAGCATCGGCAAGACGACGGAATTGACTGGCAAAAGCTTCGTGGACAAAAGGAGGGGGAGTGGCATCGGGAAAGGCATCTCCCCCAAAAAGCACTAGATCCACAGGGGTAGCAATAGCCCGATCGATACAGAGGCTTAAACTGCCCATAAAATCCTCTAAACGCGTGTTTAATCCCGTTTTTGGATTTAAACGTCCATGGGAAAAACCGCTCCCCATGTGAATATCCGATAAGTGCAGTATTTTAATCATAGTAAAGGAAAAACAGGCGTAATTAAGTACACCTGTTCAGGATTATTTTCCTAATTTTTTATCGCCATCTTGACGACGGCGATCGCGCCATTCTGTAGTCGTCAGGTAGAGAATGCCACCACTAACGACAACGAGAAGAATTAAGGCGACTAGAAAGAGAGTGTTGAGAATCAGAGATGTTTCCATGGTATCTATAGATTACCTAGAAACCGTTACGACCCCAAACCACCATGGCGATCGACCAAGTGAACAGGGCGAGAATGCTAACCCAACCAAGTGTCAAAATATCCATAATTGCCTTTGTTAAACGAATTACTTAGGAGTTGACACTCTCCGCCCTAAAAGTGCGGAGATTCTTGGGCTGAATCTTGCCGCTACTAGCAAAGCTAATTTTGGTCTTACAGTTTCATGTCTAGTCCGACTACACCTACAAGGCAAGCACTCTTAAAGACTACTCCCCAAGCGTAAATTTCTGTGTGTCCCACAGTATTTAATTGTTTTTCGCTCTTACCATGTGGACTTACTATGAAAGCTTTTGTACCAGTGATGGTTAGAGATTTAGGGATTACGGAGTGTCGCTTGTTTCCTGTGTTCCCAAAGTCAACGACTCAATTTAATGCTAACATAAAGTCGCCCTAAAGGGCGAGGTTTTCAACCCAAATTTTCGATAATACTCCATCAGTGACTCCGTTTTAGAGAGGCGATCGTGCAAATTACGCTCAAGGAAAGAATCGAATCCATACAGGTGGGGAGTATCTCGGCGCTGGCTTTCCTGGTTCCCTATCTGCTATTTTTGACTGTTGATCGACTATTTTTAGGGGAATCGCTCACATTAATTGGCGCTTTTGTCAAGATATCCGGGGCGATAATTAGCGGATTTCTCTTCGGTGTCACCTATCGTTATGTCGTCCGCAACGATGATAATCCCCATCTCAAAGATGGTACAGTGGCAGCTTTTGCCCTAGTCCGCGGCCTAGTTCCCCTACAATTATCCACAGACTTGATCGCTGACAGTGGGCAATTAAGTCTCTTTCTGGGAGAGAGCTTTATCTGTTTTTTATCCTCTCGTCTGCTGTTAGAGTTGACTAAGCTGCGCCAATAACCGACTCAGTTATCAGTTATCAGTTATCAGTTATCAGTCATCAGTCATCAGATTTAAGTTTTCAGTGAGCAGTATGTATTAAGTGAGCAGCATTAAATGGCAGTTTCCCACTGTCTTTTCACTGTTTACTGATCACTGTTTACTGATTACTGTTTACTGTTTACTGATCACTGATCACTGAAACATCACCCCACACCCTATGGCTATTTGTATTCCCGTTAATTTACCCGATCGCTCCTATAATATTCTGATCGAGAAGGGCAGTTTAGCTAATCTCGGTGCAGAAATGAGCCAGTTAAGCTTAGGTAAAAAGGTTTTATTGGTTTCTAATCCCGAAATTTTTGACTATTACGGACATAAAGCCGTTAATTCCCTAGAAAAAGCGGGATTTGTCGTTTTTACTCATCTGATCCCCGCCGGCGAAAATTATAAAACCCTCGATGCGATCGCTCAAGTTTATGATAGCGCCCTCGCTCACCGGCTGGAACGTTCCTCGACTATGGTTGCCCTCGGTGGTGGTGTAATCGGGGATATGACGGGATTTGCGGCAGCCACATGGTTACGAGGCGTTAATTTTGTCCAGGTTCCCACCACTCTGTTAGCGATGGTGGACGCTTCCATCGGGGGTAAAACTGGTGTTAATCATCCCCAGGGCAAAAATCTGATCGGGGCGTTTTATCAACCGAAATTAGTTCTGATCGATCCTGACGTGCTTAAAACTCTACCCGTGCGAGAATTTCGGGCTGGAATGGCAGAAGTGATTAAATACGGTGTAATTTGGGATGCTGAGTTATTTCAACAGTTAGAAGACTCGGACAATTTAGCCAGTTTTTCTCAGATCGATGGCGAGCTATTGCAAACAATTATTACAAAGTCTTGCCAAGCTAAAGCAGATGTGGTATGCAAAGACGAAAAAGAAGCGGGTTTGCGGGCGATCTTAAACTATGGTCACACGATCGCCCACGGCATTGAAAGTCTAACGGGATATACTAGCGTTAACCACGGGGAAGCGGTGGCGATGGGGATGGTGGCGGCAGGTGCGATCGCAGTTAAACTGGGAATGTGGACCGCCGGGGAAAATCAACGTCAAACCGATTTAATCGAAAAAGCCGCCTTAGAAACCCGTATTCCGCCTTTAAATGCCGATGAGATGGTTAATGCTCTTACTGCCGATAAAAAGGTTAAAGATGGCAAGGTTAGATTTATTTTACCAACGGCAATCGGCCAAGTGACCATTAGCGATCGAGTCACCCCCACCCTGGTGCGCGAGGTGTTATCACCAACCGAATCCGGGCAGTAAACGCTTTTTCAATTGTTGCATCGCTTGTTCCGTAACATCCCGGTATTTTAAATCTCCCACGAGAATACGTCCCATCAGTTGACCGGCGATCGGCCGTTTAACGGCGACATTGTAGGCGATTTGGGTAAATTGATAGAATAAACCGGCTAATTTGGCCGCTAAAGCCATATCTTCCCCCCATTCTTCCCGAATTATCCGACTATAGCCTGCTAAAGCCCGATTATCACCAGTTAAAGCTCGATCAATCGCCTCGGCTGCCTTAACTCCCGTGAAAATTGCCGGACGGATACCCTCACCGATGAGAGGATCGAGAATCCCCGCCGCTTCTCCTGTAATTAGGGCATTTTGGGCGTGTAGCGGTTGATTTCCGTTCCAAAGGGCTAAAGCATAATCACTATAGCGATAATCCTCTAAATTCCAGCCCTTTTGACGGGCATAATTTAACAGTTGTTTTTTCAGATCCTCGGATTTGATGCTGCCCTTAAAACAACCACCGCTAATTGTGTAACCATTAGACTTGGGAAAAGCCCAGATATAACCATTTTTTAGGGAACCAAAATCAAAAAAAGCTTTTTGGGGGGGAATAGTAGCCCCTGCGTTAGTAATTTCCAGAGTAGCCCCGATCGCTTCGTTTTTCGCCGGTAATCCCAACCAGCGACTGGTATTGCCCCTAACACCATCGGCAGCAATCAGATATTTGCCTGAAAATGTTCCTTGGGATGTGATAACTTGCCAGTGATCTTGGACGAATTTGATCTGGGTAACTTCGCTGTTATCTTGGATAGTTGCCCCGACTGCGATCGCCTGTTGACCTAAAAAATCATCGAAACGATCCCTTTGTACCATCCACATCGGTTCTAGCATATTTAACTTGGTGGTGACGGCATCCCCCTGTTTCCAAGTAAACTGTACTTGCGTGACGGTATTCTCGATCACGGGGGTAAAGTCAAAATCAAACCACTGCTTAATTGCCGGGGATACCCCCCCACCACAGGGTTTATAACGGGGTAATTTCGCTTTATCGAGGATCAGGATCGATCTTCCCTTTTTAGCTAGATGATAACCCGCCGTCGCTCCTGCTGGTCCCGCACCGATGATAATACAGTCAAACATTTGTACTAATTTAAGTCGTTGAACAAATTTATAGACAATTTACGCTATTTTGGGCAACTTGTGTTGAGTCTGGTTTCTTGTCCCTTCCTCAGTCGGTTGAGCTTGCCTCTCTAGTTTCTAGCTGATTAGCCCTCTTATTCTTTGTGTGATCAGTTTAACTTACTATAGAAGCGATCAATCTTTGTGTCCTCTGTGTCTGGAGTGGTTCCTTCCATTCGCTCGCCGGCAGGACTATATTTTAGAATACATTTTACCCACCAAACCTAAGAGAGCCGCTGATTTATACCCCAATTTCCCAGAGAGCCTAATCTCTGGCTTTTTTGACTAATTGATCAATCTTCACCTGATCAATCGTATAATCAAAAAAACTATAATGACTCGATTATATTATGAAAATTGTTTCTATTAAAATAAAAAACTATCGTATGTTTAAAAATATACACATAAGAGATATTCCCCCTTTTTGTGTGATTATTGGAGCTAACGGCACGGGAAAATCTACTCTATTTGATATTTTTGGTTTTCTGCGAGATGCCCTCAAAAACAACATTCGCCAAGCCTTACAAATTCGCGGCGGTTATAGAGAAATTATCACTAGAGGTCAAGAACAGGAAGATATTGAAATCGAGCTGCAATTTCCCATGAAAATCTTAGATACAGAACGTCTGGTTACTTATATACTTATAATTGGACAAAACAATAATCGTCCCGTTATCAAACGCGAAATACTTCGCTATAAACGGGGTGAACACGGTGCACCTTTTCATTTTTTAGATTTTAAACTTGGCCAAGGATATGCTATCACCAACGAAGAAGATTTTAGTAAACCAGATAAAGAACTCGATCGAGAAGAACAACAGCTAGAATCTAACGATATACTAGCGATCAAAGGATTAGGACAATTTCAACGTTTTAAAGCCGCTACAGCCTTTCGTTCTCTGATTGAAAATTGGCACGTTTCTGACTTTCATATTAGCGAAGCTAGAGGAAGTAAAGAAATATCTTATGCTGAACACTTATCCCCCACTGGAGACAATATAGCTACAGTTGCTCAATATATTTATCAACAATATCCCGAAATTTTTCAGCAAATTCTCGAAAAAATGAAACAACGAGTTCCGGGTATTTCTTCTGTGGAAGCCAAAGAAACCGAAGACGGTCGCTTGATTTTACGTTTTCAAGATCAGGCCTTTAAAGACCCTTTTATTGATCGCTATGTTTCTGACGGGACTATGAAAATGTTCGCTTATTTAATATTACTATTCGATCCCAATCCTCATCCCCTACTCTGTGTCGAAGAACCAGAAAACCAACTTTATCCTACTTTATTAAAAGAACTAGCCGAAGAATTCGCCCACTATAGCTATCGGGGGGGTCAGGTATTTGTTTCTAGCCACTCTCCCGATTTTCTCAATGCGGTTCCACTAGCTAGTATTTTCTGGCTAATTAAATCCCAAGGTATCACCCAAATCCATAGGGCTACCGATAGCGAAATCATCAAAAACTTAGTAGCGGAAGGCGATTTACCCGGCTATCTTTGGAATCAAGGCTGGTTTAAAGGAGTAGAACCCCAATGAACTATGATATCGTATTTTTGCTAGAAGAGTCATCTATAAAAAATGTGTTAGAAGAACTTTTGCCTAAACTTATTCCCCGAGAAATCAGCTATATATGTATTAGTCATCAAGGCAAACAAGACCTAGCCAAATCTATTCCTATAAAACTCAAAGCTTTCAAGAAATCTAGTCCCAATACCAAATTTATTATTGTCCACGATCAGGATTCCCACGATTGTCAAGAACTCAAAAAGAAACTAGGGCAAATTTGTCAAAATGCCAGTGATGCTCAAGTCTTAATTCGGATTATTTGCCATGAATTAGAATCTTGGTTTCTGGGAGATTTAGCAGCGGTGGCCAAGGCGTATAATTTAAATAGTCTCGGCCAAAAACAAAATAAAAGGAAATACAGAGAACCGGACCTGCTTAACTCGGCCAAACAAGAATTAAAAAAGCTAGTGAAAGAGTATTATGCAGGAACCCACTCTAAACAGATTGCCCCCCATCTTTCCCTAACTGAAAATAAATCCCGTAGTTTTCAAACTTTTGTCCAAGGTATCAAAAATGTTGTGGAAATGAGACAACGCCCCAATCGGAACCAGAACTAGAATAGACCTCGACCTAATATAATTAAAAGCCTGTAAGATCCTAACTAGGGCTTGCTGAATAATGGTAAAACCCTTTTAAAATAAAGCTTTTGACCTGTTAAAGTCCGATGTTAGTGCAAGAAAATAGGATTGGGACTTTCAAAAACCTTGCATTATCCTTCTTGTAGTACATCGCTTGGTACAAAAAAAGGGCAACAAAGCCTGAAACGACCGGCTACTGACTCGGAGACGACCGACTCCTACCCCCAGGAAAAACTTTTTGCCGCAGACCCTACTTATAGAAAAGATAATTAAGTGGATAAATTGGCGATGCCGGTCGTACCCAAAATTGATATTGTTGAGTCAGT
>NZ_JACJQV010000053.1 GCF_014696875.1 Microcystis wesenbergii FACHB-1317
GATTGCACCCTAAGTCTTTTCTCGCATGGATTCTAGCTACTTTTAGGCTGACACAATTTTATCCACTTTTTGTTTTTGATTAATTATTGGCATAACAAGTCCCGAAGAGCCAAAATCTAGACTGTTTTCCTCTCTCTAACCGGCTCTAGCTTGGCAGGACTGGAGCAATCAAGGAAGTTAGGAACCTCCTGACGACAGTGAGGACAATACCAGTAGGCACGACTAGCTACAAGGTGACGAAGGGTAATTCCCGAACAAATCGGGCAGCTGTGCATGGATTGTTAGACTAATTTTAAACGTTTTTAAAATTGTCCTACCTCCTGAAGTAATCCTAAACAAAATCGCCGCTCTTTAAATCTAACTTGAGGTAGAAACCGGGTATTTCTTTCGATAGATTCCCCAGAAAATACTTAAGGATGAGGACGGAAAAGATGGGAATGTTGCGGGTGATAAAGTTGCGATCGAGTTCCTGTAATCTGGTTTAAAGCGGGACTAATGAGATAAAGGGTAGTTCTAGTTAAATTTTCTCGATGGGTTAATTTTGCCATCTCTGACAGGGGGACAACCCAGATTTTTTCGTCGGGCCAACCGAGACGGAAACAAACGGCCACCTGTTGCTCTGGTTGGTAGTATTGTAGGAGTTTTTCCTGGGCTTTGTCAACGTGACGGGCGGCTAAATATAGGCATAAACTGGCTTTATGAGCGGCTAAAGAGGCTAATTCCTCACTTTCTGGCATGGGAGAGGCTTTTCCTTCCACCCGGGTTAGAATAATTGTCTGGACTAATTCCGGAATCGTTAATTCTAGGGCCAATTTGGCCGCTAATCCTTGGAAGGCACTAATTCCGGGGATTAGCTGAAAGGGGATATCTGCTGCTGTCAAAAGCTCAATTTGTTCTTGGATGGCACTATAGAGACTTAAATCCCCCGATTGCAGTCGCACCACCGCTAAACCCCGACGCACGCGATCGATCATTAAAGGGATAATTTCCTCTAGGGTGATGCTACTGGTGGGAATTAACTCGGCATCTTTAGGAGTGTCCTCAAGAATCTGTTTGGGGACGAGGGAATCAGCAAAGAGGATGACATCGGCTTTTTGGAGAATTTTATAGGCTTTTACTGTCAATAATTCCGGATCTCCGGGTCCTGCACCAATAAAGTAAACGGCCGGGGAGAGCGCAGAGGAGTCCATTAAAGTCATACTAAATCCTGTTTACAAGGGGTGTGGGGAAGTGGGGAAGTGGGGAAGTGGGGAAGTGGGGAAATTTCAACTAAAACCCCAAAACCCTAAAACCCCAAAACCCAACCCCGATCATTAACCTGAACATTTGTATTTAATTAGGGTCAATGACTATAATTAATGATAAAGCACAGTCAGCATTGACAATGATTAGCGATCAATCCCTCCCCCCCCAAAATATTGAAGCGGAAGAATCTATCTTAGGTGGTATTTTACTAGATCCAAAAGCGTTAGGTAGAATCAGTGATTTTTTAATTCCAGAAGCTTTCTATGTGAAAACCCATCAAGATATTTATCGTGCGGCGCTTGCTTTACAAGGGAAGGGAAAACCGACGGATTTAATGACGGTTAGCAGTTGGTTACAGGATAACTATCTGCTGGAAGAAATCGGGGGAATGCCGCGATTGTTACAATTAATTGAGCGCACTGTCTCGGCTGCTAACATCGATCGCTATGCGGAATTAGTGATGGATAAATATATGCGTCGTCAGTTAATTTCCACCGGGGGAGAAATTATCGAGTTAGCCAGAGATACGACGCTAGAATTAGAAAATGTTTTCGATGAATCGGAACAAAAGATTTTTCGTCTCACCCAAAAACGACCCCAGGAGGGTTTAATTTTTCTGGGGGATACTTTAATCGAAACTTTTAACGAAATTGAGAAAATGCAGGAGACCACCACTCTACCCGGTATCGAAACTCAATTTTATGATCTCGATGCGATGACCAGTGGTTTACAACCCTCGGATTTAGTTATTATCGCGGGTAGGCCTTCCATGGGAAAAACTTCTTTTGCTCTTAATATTGCCTATAATATCGCTCAACAGAATTTACCTGTGGCGGTCTTTAGTTTGGAGATGTCTAAGGAACAATTAGCCCAACGTTTGTTATCGAATGAGGCTAAAATCGAAAGTAATCGGATTCGCTCGGGCCGTTTGGGACAAAATGATTTAGAGAAGGTTCTTGGGGGACTAGAAAAGTTATTAAATTTGCCCATATATATCGATGATAGTGCCAATTTAAGTGTGATTCAAATGCGTTCCCAAGTGCGGCGTTTACAGGCGGAAAAAAAGGGGCAAATGGGATTAGTTTTAATCGATTATCTGCAATTAATGGAAGGGGGAGGTGATAATCGTGTTCAGGAACTTTCTAAAATTACCCGCAGTCTTAAGGGTTTAGCGAGAGAAATTCACGCTCCGGTAATTGCTCTTTCTCAGTTAAGTCGCGCTGTGGAATCTCGCAATAATAAAAGACCGATGATGTCCGATTTACGCGAGTCGGGATCGATCGAACAGGATGCGGATTTAATTATGATGTTATACCGAGATGAATATTATAACCCCGATAGTCCCGATCGAGGTGTGGCTGAAGTAATTATTACTAAGCATCGTAATGGTCCCACCGGCACAATTAAGCTACTTTTTCAACCAGAATTTACCAAGTTTCTTAATCTTAAACAAAGTCGCTCTAATTATTAAAATGAAAGCAACTATTAATTATAAAACTCCCAATTGGCTCTTAATACTTTTGGCAATTATCCTAACTCTCAGTGTGGTTTTTCGTTTTGCGAATATCGATAAAAAAATCTATTGGCATGATGAATCCTACACCACCATTAGAACCACTGGTTATCAAGCAAAGGAAATCGCTGATACTATCTTTCAAAACCGTCTTTTATCTACCACAGAATTAGGAAAATTTCAACAAATTAAACCCGAAAGTCATGTTTTTGATACGATTCAATCTCTCGCTAAAGAAGACCCTCAGCACCCACCTTTATACTTTATTATCTCTCGCTATTGGCAAAAAATATTCGGTTTTTCTACCGTTTATTCCCGCAGTTTAGCGATTGTTTTTAGTCTTCTCTCTCTGCCATTTATTTACTATCTATCCCTAGAATTATTTGCAGCAAAGTTAACGGCAATTTTAGCAGTAATTTTATTAGCACTCTCTCCAGTTGATATAATATTTGCTCAAATGTCCCGTCAGTATAGTCTTTTGGTTTTGTTAACGATAATCAGTCAATTACTGCTGTTAAAATGCCTCAAGAAAAGAACTATTGTTAATTGGTCTTTATACACCATCTCTAATACTCTCGGACTCTACACCCATCTCTTTTTTATTATCAACTTATTTGCTCAAGCAGCCTTTATACTTTGGTATCTTTTTATGAAACCAGAGCGAAAAAATAACTTGATATTTTTCCTGTTATCTGGGTTAACAATGATAATTTTATATATACCCTGGTTACAGGTTTTTTTAACTAACTCTCAAAGAGCCTTTAACTCCACCAGTTGGGCTGCCGTTAACTATCTCGATTGGGGATTGTTCGGTAAATTATGGCTCTTAACTTTTACTTCTCTATTTAGCGATAGCGATTTTGGTTTTAATAACATCTTCACCTATATATATAGACTGATTTTTTTAATCTTAATTATCTATGCTTTTTATCGAGTTTATCGCTACAATAACCCGATAGCTTTTACTTTTCTGATTACCTCAACCCTAGTACCTTTCCTAGCTTTAGTCATTCCCGATCTAATTTTGACCACCACTAGATCAACTGTCACCCGTTATCTAATTGCATCCTTTCCCACTATCTATATAACTGTGGCTTTTTTCTTGTCACAATTGCTTAATCAAGGTAGAATTTTAGGTAAAATTATCTTGACTTTTTTGTTAACTGCTAGTATGATATCGAACTTTAATAATGCTCTTTCGGAAACCAGTTGGGCAAAAGTTCCTAGTTATTGGAATGGCGAAGTTGCCAGAAAAATTAATGCTGTACCCAATGCCATTATTATCAGCGACGAAGGTAATGACTGGACTAACTTAGGTGATTTGCTTTCCCTTAATTATCGTCTTAATTCTGATGTACAATACTTTCTGACTACCACTAACCCTGATACCGATAAGTTAAAAGAAGTCCTAGAAATTCCCCAGACCAACTTATTTCTTTTTCGTCCTTCCAATCGGTTATTACTGTCCCTAGATCAATTCGATATTCGTCTTGATTATTTCTATCCCTATGGTCAATTGTGGCGAGGGAAGAAATAGGTAAATATATATTTTGGGTCAATCTAGCCTGAAAGAGTTGAGCAAAGCTGGTATTATAACCAGTTAAAACCGTTAATCTTCACCTTAAAGAAATGACTTTTCTAATTCCGGCCAGTGCTTGGCGGCAAATTCTTAAAAAGCTCCCTATACTACTATTCTTAGCATCTTTTCTCATAGTCCTATTCTTAGGCTATTTTTCTGCCGCTTTCTCTCAAAGTCGAGATCCTGATATCCGCGGTGTTTGGATTACCACCAACGATACTGCGATGCTGATGGACAGGGATAAACGACAACAGGCGATCGAGCAATTAGTTAATCTTAATTTTAATGCTATCTATCCCGTGGTCTGGAATTCCGGTTATGCTCTCTATCCCAGTGCGATCGCCCAACGGGAAGGAATACAGCCTTTTGTGCCTACGGGAGCGCAGGGACAAGATATCTTGGCAGAAATGGTGGAACAAACCCGTGGAAGGGGATTACTGGTCATTCCTTGGTTTGAATTTGGATTTATGGCTCCTCCCACCTCAGAATTAGCTTTAAAACATCAGGACTGGTTAACCCAAAAACGGGACGGAGGGACCACTTGGGTGGGAGCAGCCGGTGAGGTGGTGTGGTTGAATCCCTTCCGTCCCGAGGTGCAGAATTTTCTGCGGGAGTTAGTCTTGGAAGTAGTGGGACAATACGATATTAACGGCATCCAATTCGACGATCATCTGAGTTTACCCAACGAATTCGGCTATGATCCCTATACTATCGCCCTTTATCAACAGGAAACCGAAAAAACGCCCCCAGCTAACCCCCGGGATCCGGAATGGACAAAATGGCGGGCCGATAAAATCACTGCTTTTCTGGCTAATCTCAAAGAATCAATTGAGGCAATTAAACCGAATATACTGCTTTCGATCGCCCCTAATCCCTACGAATTCGCCTATAATGGTCATTTACAGGATTGGCTCGGTTGGGTGCGGCAAGGATTAGTCGACGAGTTAATTGTACAGGTTTATCGTCCCGATCTGCCCAGTTTTCTCAAGCAAATAGAGCGTCCCGAAATTCAGGAAACCCAGCAAACTATCCCCACCGGTGTGGGAGTTTTGACCGGTTTACGCAATCGACCGATTGCCCTACCCTTTATTGAAGAAAAGGTATTGGCTGCTCGTCAACGGGGTTTAGGGGTGATTTTCTTCTTTTATGAAAGTCTCTGGCAGCAAGCTTTGGAACCTCCAGAAACCAGAAAAGCGGCAATTCAAGCGATGTTTTCCCAACCCATCACTCCCCGTCTTCCCGTGGTGGAAAATATTCCCTTAGTTAGTACACCTGAACCTGCTGACCAGCCAAGATTAACTCCCACACCTCCCCCCTTAGCGCCGGACGGGATCGAAATTCCTGTAATTCCCCCTCCGGGTAGTTAATAGCAATTTTTGCCCATCAAAATTATCTAAATAGGGTTTGCTGAATAAATCTAAAAACCTTGTTGGGTAAAACTTTTAGACCTTTTGGCCATCAAAAAGTAATGGATAGGGGAGTGATTGGGGGGAAAATTCCAGGACTTTTTTCCTGAAAATTAGGTAATTGACCCCCTCAAAATCGGTAAAACCCTACACCCCACACCCCACACCCTACACCCTGCCCCCAGGAAAAACTTTTTCAGCAAACCCTAAATCCTGTTTAAAAGGTATAGGAGAGTGGCGGTTTTTTTCAGTGTTGCCAAAGGCACGGCGTAGCCGTCCAGTAAACAGTAAACAGTGAAAGGCTGCCAGCTAAAAAGCTTGTCAATATTGCAGAGAAGCAGCATTTATTCAGAGTAAATCTTTCAGTCCTATGGTGATATAATTTTGATTTTGATTGGGATTTTTGATAAACCTAACGACGATTTTATCTCGTTCTTCTAATAGGGTTTCTAGGGTTAATAAATCTGATTCTGTAGATTGAGAGAGAATTTTATACAAGGTACTCTCGCTCGAATTATAGTCTCGCTGATTTTCTTTGGCAATATCACTATCTTTAATTTCGTTGCGATTATAAAAAATAATTCCTCTGAAATGCACAAATATTTCTGTATCTTGATAGTTTTTCTGGGGATTAGCATAATTATTGAGAGTCAGAAGCATATAGATTCTATTCATCCCGCTTTGAAATTTACCAGCAAGCTGCTTTAATGTGCTTTCTTTGTCTTTTTTTGCCTGTAGGGATGCTTTGAGTTCAACTAAACAAATTTGCAGATGATAATTGAGAATTTTACCAGCATCATCGACTTTTCTCTGTAAAACTAATATAGCTTTTTCAGGGGTTTTGCCGGAAGCAGAGATACCGGGTAACTCTTTTTCTAAATTGATAACCCAGATTTTATCTACTTCTGTAGATATATTTTTGTCATTTTTAGACGATAACTGTAAGTGATTAATAACTACTTTCTTTAAATCGCTCTTTTTTGTTTCTAGAATTTCAATATACGCATCCTGACTAGGGGAGATTTCTTCAATAAAACCCGATTTTTCTAAAGCTTGATGAAACTCTTGTCTAAGGGAAAATATTTCTTTTTTTGAGTTAGACTTACTCATTCTCTGCTAAATAGATATGATTGGTTAAAATTTCTCCAGATTTCTGCACAGAGTTGATAACTTCTTTAAAGTTACGAAAATAAACACCATATTCACTGGTTCCATAATCAATAATTTTATCACCCGTGAAAAAGTAAACCCCTAAGTCTTCTTTAGCAATTGAAATTTCTGGATTTAAATTTTTTAATTGATTATCTTCAATAATTTTTGTGACATCAACATCATAACTTTTTAAGGTATGAAGATAAACATAATTGTTGAGAATATCGGTTAAAATCGGGCTATGGGTGGTGATCAAAACCCGATTATTATGCTCGGTGACAAATTGAACTAAAATATCCATTAAGCGAATTTGATTTTCGGGATGCAAATTAACTTCTGGTTCATCTATCATCAAAAAATTGTTTTTTTCCTTTGCCCAATATTTGAGATAAAGATACAAGATAGTCAACTGATTGACTGAAGATGAAGCTAGATACATGGGTAAATCTTTGCTTTCATCGAATTTAAAAGAAAATTGAATAGGTGCGATCGATTCTAGACTAGAAATCGTGATTTCTCCTCCCATTAATCCGGTCATCTTTTCAATCAGAGAATTATAAACTGAATTAATTTTTTTCTTGGTATTGAGAGAATAAAGCGACTCAATCACTTTATTCATTGGTTCTGTATAAGACCTTTTGGGTAATTGTTCTTGAAGACGTTTGAATATATCCCGATTAGTATCAACATCATCATCAATATTTTCTATTAATTCTTGCAATCGACGATTATACTCACTTCTTTTATTTCTCTCTATCTCATAAATGTACTGGTAGAAAACAGGAAAAAAGCTACGACTAGCGGGGATAAAAAAAGTATCTTGTATCGGAGACAAAAGCACTCTTATTATTGACGGAATAATTACTGATTCCTTGTATGGTTTAGCTCTCTCAAACAAGTCTCTGGGTATTTGATCAAATACTTTCTCAGGGATATTATTCTCTTTTATATTTATTGTTAGGCTACCTTTGCGCTTGCTAATCTGTAAATACTCCAGATCATTATTTCCTGCAACACGAACCAAAAAAGTTGTTTTAAATTTCGTCTCTTTAAATTCTTTGATATTTGCTTGAAAAACTAATTTATTGGAACCAATAATCGTTTCTTTAATACTGGCATCAAGATTATAAGTATTAACAACTTCTTTTTCAATAAACTGGCTAAATTTATTGAGAATCTCATCGATTAATTCTTGATTGATCGTAATTTTTTTAATAGGTTTTTCCGAGTCAATTACTAAAGAATCAATTTGGGTATTTTCGGAAAACTTTCTAATATTGTCATTATTAAAAATTGTCCATAAAAGCTGAGAAACTAGGGTTTTGCCACTATTATTGTAACCAATAAAAGTATAAAACTTCTTGGTTAAATCTATAGCTTGATTATTATTTCTAATTGATCCCAAATTCTTGATCAGTAGTTCCATATTATTTTTACCAATCACACCGAGAGAATAACTAATTTTTTAAAGGTGGACAAAATGCCCACCCTTAAAACTATTGTAAACTGCTAGTTAACTGACTTTTGGCCTTAGCTAAAGCTTCGCTTAACTTACTAGCATCCCGTCCCCCAGCTTGAGCTAAATTGGGACGACCACCACCACCACCGGCGCAGATTTTAGCGATCGCACCGATAAATTTACCCGCTTGTAAACCCTTATCTTTAATCACCCGGGGACTAAAAGCGGCCACTAAACTCACTTTATCAGCTGCGGGAGTCGAGGCCAAAATCACTGCCCCTTCCCCTAATTTTTGCTGTAGTCTTTCGGCCGCAGCCATCAAAGCATTAGCATCAATATCGCCCAAAGAAGCGACTAATAGCTGAAATTCGCCGATAGATTCGGCTTGAGATAGCAAAGCATCCGATTTATTTAGTGCTAACTCCTGTTTAACCGCTTCTAACTGCTTTTGTGTCCCCTTTAACTCCGATTGTAGGGCCGTAATGCGATCGGGAATTTCCAGAGGTTTGACCTTAAAGCGATCGCACAGATCCCGCACCACCTGATCCCGTTCATTCAGGTATGCTAACACGGCAGGGCCGGCCACCGCTTCGATGCGACGAATTCCCGCAGCGATTCCCGTCTCGGAGATGATTTTAAATAAACCGATCTCGGCGGTATTTTTAACGTGAGTTCCCCCGCATAATTCCATAGAAACGCTAGGAATATCGATAACTCGCACTTCTGAGCCGTATTTCTCGCCAAACATGGCAATAGCTCCCTTTTGCTTCGCTTCTTCCAATCCCATCACCGCTATCTCGGTGTCATGCGCTTCGGCAATCCAAGTGTTAATCTGTTCTTCCACCTGTTGCAATTCAGAGCTAGTCAGGGGACGAGGACAGTTAAAATCAAAACGGAGGCGCTCAAAACTGACGAGGGAACCTGCTTGGGAAATCCCCCCATCGACAAGCTTTTTCAGGGCCGATTGTAGCAGATGGGTCGCGGTATGATTAGCTTGAGCGCGACGACGACAGGAGCGATCGATCTGAGCATTAATTGTATCGCCGGTGGTGACAATTCCCCGCTCAATCCGACCAAAATGGATAAAAATCCCCGATTCTTTCTGCACATCCTCAATGCGGATAAGCAGATTATCGCCGGTTAAATAACCCTTATCACCGATTTGTCCACCCGATTCGGCATAAAAAGGGGTTTTATCGAGAACTACCTGCACCTCAGTGCCTGATGCGGCCGATTCCACCGTTTTACCAGCGACTAAAACCGCCGTTACTGTTGCGGTTGCTTGTAAATCCGTATAACCGAGAAATTCCGTCGGGTGAATATGTTCCGCCAGCTTATCTAAACTGCCCTGTACCGTCAAATCTATGGTTTCGTGGGCGGCTTTTGATCTTTGCTGCTGTTTTTTCATTTCCTGCTCAAAGCCCGCCGTATCGACGCTTAAACCCTGCTCCTCGGCGATTTCTTGAGTGAGTTCGAGGGGGAAGCCATAGGTATCATAAAGGGTAAAGGCATCGACTCCCGAAATCTGGCTTTTTTCTTTTTCTAGAATCGATTCGAGCAGTTTCTCGCCTCTTTCTAGGGTTTCTAAAAATCTCGCTTCCTCTCGCTCTAATTCTGCCTTGATCACCGTTTCTCGTTCCCGAACATTGCCATAGACGGACTCGGAAAGAGCGATCGCAACTTCCGCCACTTTGGTGATAAATTGACCTTCAATACCGATTAAACGCCCGTGTCGTACTACTCTCCGAATCAGACGACGCAGGACGTAACCTCTGTCAGTATTCGATGCTGAGATACCATCCGCTATCATGTGTACTACCGAACGCACATGATCGCCGATGACTTTTAGGGAAACTTTCGTTTTTTCGTCCGCTTTCTGGTAGTCTATCGCTGCTAACCGGGCCGCTTCGGCGACAATCGGGAAAATTAGGTCAGTTTCGTAGTTATTGGCGACTTTTTGCAGGATTTGCGCCATCCGTTCCAAACCCATCCCCGTATCGATATTTTTATTCGCTAGGGGTGTCAGATTGCCGTCCGCGTCGCGGTTATACTGCATGAAGACGAGGTTATAAAACTCGATAAAACGGCTATCATCCTCTAAATCGATGGTTTTATCCCCTAATTCGGGGTGAAAATCGTAGTAAATTTCCGAACAGGGACCACAGGGACCCGTGGGACCCGATACCCAAAAGTTATCCTCTTCGCCCATTTTTTGGATACGATGGGCAGGAATACCGATTTTATCGCGCCAGATAGCGAAAGCTTCCTCATCCTCCCTAAAGACACTAACGACTAATCTTTCGGGGGGAAGGTTAAAAACTTCTGTGGACAATTCCCAGGCCCAAGCGATCGCTTGTTCTTTAAAATAATCACCAAAGCTAAAATTGCCCAACATCTCAAAAAAAGTATGGTGTCTAGCAGTCCGGCCGACATTTTCGATATCGTTGGTGCGAATACATTTTTGAGAAGTGGTAGCGCGGGGAAATTCTGGGGTCTTTTGCCCTAAGAAAATCGGCTTAAAAGGGAGCATTCCCGCAATAGTCAGCAAAACGGTGGGGTCTTCTGGTACTAGAGAGGCACTAGGGAGAATTTTATGGTTTCTGGCCGCAAAAAAGTCTAAAAATCGCTGGCGAATCTCGCTTCCGCTTAGGTGGTTACTCATAGAAGATGTCAGTTAGTCAGAAAATGCCTATTTTATCCATTGTGGCATTTTTGCGTTTTAACTCTCCACCTTTACTCTCGCGCCGCTTGTCGGACCTGTTCTAAGTCTAAATCCAAAGCTTGAGCGATTTGTTCCACACTTAAACCCAAAGCAAGCAAACGGGGAATAGATTCCAGTTTTCCTTCCAGTTTTCCTTCTAGTTTTCCTTCTAGTTTTCCTTCCTGTCGTCCTTCCCGTTTAGTTGCTTCCTTCCATTCCTGATAGGTTTGAGATAAAGTCATAAACACCTCTCTATCCTCAGTTTCTAGGATGTTATTTATTTCCATATTAACCCGCCAACTAATTAAT
>NZ_JACJQV010000054.1 GCF_014696875.1 Microcystis wesenbergii FACHB-1317
ATAACTGATAACTGATAACTGATAACTGATAACTGATAACTGATAACTGATAACTGATAACTGATAACTGATAACTGATAACTGATAACTGATAACTGATAACTGATAACTGAAATCCCCAGCACCCATATTTCAAGCTAAAGAAATACCTTTGCGTTTAAATTTTAAGCCCTTTTTGGAGGATTTTGTTTCAGTTTCCCCCGCCAGAATTTTAGCCTCTTTTTCCTGTTTTTCGATCACGGGTAATTTAAAAATTACACCCGCGAATATCCAGTAATAAACGCCCACAGGATCCGTATCGAGGGCATACCAATAGGGAAGATAGGTAACAAAGAGCAGGAAAACCCAATAACTACCGGCAAAACCTCGCAGAGTCGGATCTTTGAGGGAACGATAGGTGCGGAAGGCCAGATAAATTAGATGGGTCATGAATATCATGTACAAGGCAAAACCAATGTATCCCAACTCGAATAAAACCTTACTGTGAAAGGTTTCCACAAAAGAAATATCACCGAAAAACCTAGCAGAAGATGTGGCCGCACCAAGTCCACGACCTAAAATACCGCCCTGATTACGGGTAGCAAAATCCAACTGTCCTTGAATAAAAGCGGTGGGGGGAGAATGTTGCCAACGGCCGATGGCACTATCGTAGCGTTGTTGGACAAAATCGGGGTTAAGGAAAGAAAAACCGATAGCTAGAAGTAAAGTGGCGGCAAAAATGATCGGCAAAAATCGTTTTAAGTTAGCGATTTGTCCTGTAAGAATCGTCATCAGACCAACAATCATCGGTACAGCAAAGAAAGCTAATCTTTGCCCAGAGACCACTGCATTAATAAAAACTAGGGTTAAACCCACTAGGGCTGCTAGTCGCCATTTTTGGGAAATTTCACTAAAGGCACTGGCATAACAAATTACGGCACTAGAGACCAAAAACCAAGCCCAGTGCCAGGGGGAAACAAAAGTACCCGGTAGGCGGATCATATTCACTTCTGGACTATATATTAATGACCCACCGACCAAACACCTTGCCTCTAAGCTGGCTTTGTATAGTAAACCACCCATGTAGCCTCTAGTTCCTACACAACGACCGGTTTTCAGCATCCAGTATTGCATTAGTCCTAGGACACAACAAATAATCACTAAAGTCACTAAAAGACGACCAAAAAATAATAGGGTGGGTTTGTCTTTGATTAAGTAATAAGTGCAGAAGATCAAGGGGACATAACTTAGCAAAACTTTAAATCCTAATAGTCCTTGCAGAAAAGTCTCACTTTCCCGACAGGGAACTCCGCGCAAACGGCCATCCCTAAACATACCCATCCCGGCCACGGAATCGCAAGTAGGCAGAAATTGTCTCTGTAAATTAACGGCTAATAGACAGACTACACAGAAAATAAAGATTAATAATAGAGTTGTACCTAATTGTTTCGGGACAATAATCGGTAATTGCTTTTTTCGACATTCTAAAACTAAGCCGACTAAAGCGGGTAGATAAAAGATATCTTTACTTAGCTGCAGGATTTGATTACCTCCCAACCAATAGATAATAGTACCAATGAAGGGGACATAGATAATAAATGCCCAAAGAGCCGTGCGGGGATAGATAAAGGAGAAAACTCCTAAAATTAAGGCTAAACTTACTGCAGCTCCTATCGTGGCATCAAATAATAAGCTGAGGGGTAATCCGAGCAAAATTGCTACACAAATAGCAAAAATAACCAACCCCGTTAACTTTTGTTTCTTTTGCCTTTCTTCTTTTTTGAGGGCAAGTTTCTCTTTGATGTTAAGCGGGGGACTATCAGCTTTTGTTTGGCCTTGTTTATTCTTTTTTTTCTGGCGATCGATACTCAGTCCGGTCATAATTATCCCTTGCTAGGCTAGGCTAAAGGCATTATAATCCCTGTTCCCCTCGATCGACTACAAAAGATAGCTTCGCACCGCTTCCACCAGCCTTTCTGTCCAAAAATTGGCTAATTCTAGGGTTTCTGCTTCCACCATCACCCGAATTAATGGTTCTGTACCAGAAGCTCGCACCAAAACTCTACCTTTTTCCGCCATGGCTGTCTCAGCTTTGAGGATTTCTCGCCGCAAAGGTTCACATTGCTGCCAATTACGTCGCACTTCTCTATCTTCCACCCGCACATTGCGTAAAATCTGCGGATAGGTGACAAAGCTATGATCGACTAAGTTAGCCAAGGAAACCGCCGATTTCTGCACTAAAACCGCTAAATGTAGGGCGGTTTGCATTCCATCCCCAGAAACTCCGTAATGATGGCAGAGAATATGACCAGATTGTTCACCCCCTAGCATGGCTCCAGTTTCCCACATTTGTGCCTGAACGTGCTGATCGCCCACGGCAGTCCGCAAGAATTGCCCCCCCAGTTTTTGCCAAGCGCGTTCAAAGCCTAAATTAGCCATCACCGTCGCTACTAATAACCCATCGGGTAGCTGTCCGGCTTCCAGGAGGGAACGACCCCAAAAATAGAGGATATAATCGCCATCTACTACTCTACCCTGACTATCCACGGCCAGGACCCGATCGGCATCGCCATCGAAGGCAAATCCTAAATCCGCTTGCTGATTAATCACCGCCGCCTGTAGGCTTTCCAAATGGGTAGAACCACAATTAACGTTAATGCGATCGCCATCGGCTCGCTCGTGTAGGCAGATAACTTCCGCCCCCAAAGTTTGGAATACTAAAGGTGCTAGGTTAACGGCTGCCCCCCAAGCTAGATCCAAAACTATTTTTAATCCCGATAGGTTAATATCCGTCCCGACGGAAGCAATCACAGCTTGATAGTATTTTTGGATTAATTCGGGACAAAAAGTCGCTTTTCCCCAATTTACCGGTTTATCTGCTAATTCTAAATTGCCTCTTAAACCCGCCTCTATCTGTGCGGCTAAACTGCCAGATAATTTTAAACCGCTGCTGTCAAAAAATTTAATGCCGTTATCTTCAGGAGGATTATGACTGGCAGAAATCATGATCCCCCCCATCGCTTCGCTTTCTCTGGTTAAATAGGCGACGCAGGGAGTGGGACATAATCCCAGTTGCCAGACTTCTATTCCCGCCCAATTTAAACCCGCAGTGATAGCATTGGCTAACATATCACTGGAATTACGGGAATCTTGACCGATAATTACTGGTTTGGTGACACCAGCTTGATTTTTTAATACCTGTCCCGCCCAAAATCCGATTTGTAGCGCTAGGGGGGCAGTTAATAATTCTCCCACTTGGCCGCGAATTCCGTCCGTGCCAAACAGGGGTGATGATGGTAATTCAATCAAACCCCCTAAGGATAACAGAGGATGCGATCGAGTTTTTTGCCCATTTTGATACGACAGAGAAGCTACCATGGCCGATTCCTTTCCTCACACAACACATTCAGAGAATAACATGATCACCGATTTTTTCAAATCAATGTTCCCAGTTGACCCTAATCCTCCTCCCAGGGTTCCTTACATCTGGTGTGGGGAAGTGGGGTGTGGGGAAGTGGGGTGTGGGGAGCTTTTTCAGTAAAAAGGCAGCTCCGAGCTTATCGCTTAATACTATTGACTGATAACTTACCCACTGATAACTTACCCACTGATAACTGATAACTGATAACTGATAACTGATAACTGAATAAAGATTGTTGATTTTTGCGGGAGGTCTAATCAAGGAACCCAAGTTATTTGTTAAGCTGAAACGGTAATCTTGACCCCCGAATGCGCGTGCTGATCAGTGTTGTCATCCCTACCTACAATCGCCAAGCAATCTTAAAAAAATGTTTACTCGCCCTAGAAAATCAGCGTTTAACCGATAATAAGGTGGAAAACTACGAAATAGTCCTTGTCGATGATGGCTCTACCGATGGGACGATCGCTTGGCTAGAAACTCAAAAGGCTAATTTACCCCACCTGCAACTGTGGCAACAGGATCACGGTGGACCAGCGATCGCTAGGAATCTAGGGGTAGAAAAAGCCCGTGGTGATACAATTATTTTTATCGATAGCGATCTGGTAGTGACAGAAAATTTTTTGCAAGCCCACGCCGACGCTTTAACTGCTGGAGCAGCCAGTCTCGGCAGCGATCGCTTATTTACCTACGGCAGTGTCATTAATACCTGTAACTTCGAGCATCCCACCAGTGAACCCTATAAAATCACCGATTTCTCCGCCGCCTATTTTGCCACGGGCAACGTTGCGATCGCCAAAAAATGGTTATTAGCAGCGGGATTATTTGATACTCAGTTTCAACTCTACGGTTGGGAAGACTTGGAATTAGGGGTGAGATTGAAGCAATTGGGACTAAAATTAATTAAATGTCCCGAAGCCGTCGGTTATCATTGGCATCCCCCCTTTAATCTCGCTCAGATTCCCAATCTCATCGATAAGGAAATTCAACGGGGACGAATGGGAGTGCTTTTTTATCAAAAACATCCCAGCTGGGAAGTGCGGATGATGATTCAAATGACTTGGATTCATCGACTGTTGTGGGGTTTACTTTCCTTGGGAGGAACCCTGAATGAACGCAGCCTCTCTCCTCTGTTGCAGTGGTTGATCGATCAAGGTAAACCGCAATTAGCCCTAGAAATTGCCCGCATTTTTCTCAATTGGTACAACGTGCGCGGCGTTTATCAAGCTTATCAGGAAATGCAGCTTCAGTGAAATGTCTTCCCGAACACCGAACATCGCCGACAGCGTTTCTCAGAAAGATGAGGTATAATGGGACTGGTCACAGTCTTTGGACAACCATTTAATGTTCTCTATTCCGGCGTTCTCTAAAACCAGAGAACTTGTACCTCATTATTAAGATAAATGCTATCGAGGTCAACATTTCCAGATAAAAAACTGAATATTTTCTTTTTTTTTTCCGATAATTGCTGCCACAATCAAAAACAATCAGAATAGAGAGCAGGAGTTGCTAGGCTCAATTGCGGAAAATACAGACCTCGTTTGTCCCCTTGTTAATTATCTGGTGAAATTTGGCATACTTAGAAGTAAATTTTTTTATTGGAGGAATCCCACAATGAATATCTTCGATATTTTAATCGGTTTTGTCGGTGGAGGTGCGATCGGGGGTGGGGCTTTATATGCCTTCCAACAGGGAAAAATCAGGGAAGCACTAGAAAAATATGAGAAAATTCAGGCTGCTTTAGGTCAAACCGAAGCGGAGTTAAAAGAGACCAAAGGACAGTTAAAACTACTCGATCTCTCCGAAGAACGGATTCGCCATATCGAAGCCACCCATCGAGAAGAAGTGGCTAAATTGCAAAAAGAGTTAGAAGATAGCCAAGGGCGTTTACAAGCGGCAGCCAGCGCCACTCCCGATCAAGCCGTGGAAGTTGCCTATAAAACCCAAATTCAGCAACTTCAACAGGAATACGAGGAATTGAGCCAAAGCTATCAAAGTCAACAGACGCAGATTCTAGAATTAGAAAATGGCTATCAGTCGCAAATTCAACAACGAGAACAGGGTTATCAAAGCCAACTGTTAGAACTAGAAAATGCCCGTCAAGCAGTAGTGGATGATCGAACCACTGAAATCGTCGAACCTTGGGATGATTTCCCCGATCACTCCAGGGACGAAATCGCCACAACTGCTGAGGATTTCATCTCTGAACCGGAATTTGCCCCTGAAACAGCAGCTTTCGGCAGTTTTGAAACAATGGTAGAAACGCCCGTTTCTGAAAGTGAAATGAGTCCTTTTGATGGTTTTGTCACTGAAGAAACCGTAGTATTAGAGCCAGAATTTACTCCTGAGCTGCTGGTAGAAACGCCCGTTTCTGAAAGTGAAATGAGTCCTTTTGATGGTTTTGTCACTGAAGAAACCGTAGTATTAGAGCCAGAATTTACTCCTGAGATGGAGATGTTTGGCGGTTTGGAAACCCCAGAAGGATATCTGGAACTAGAACCAGAATTCGCCCCAGCAATGGAGACATTTGACGGTTTAAACGCCGGGGAAGAAACTCTAGTTTCTCCAGAAATGACCATAGTCGAAGATTCTCCCGTCATCAAAGAACAAGCGATCTCTAACTTGGAGATATCCGCTGCTGAGATGGAATTTCTCAATGCTCTACAATTAGAGGAAGAAACTAGAACGATCAGTAGTCTAGAAGAATTATCGGGTAATGCAGAAAAATTCGCTGATGCCCAAAATTCTCTAGATGACTTATTTGCCGATGTTGCTGACAGCAATAGCTTCGAATTATTCGATCCTTTTGCTGAAGAAACCCCTAAAGTTGAAGCTAAGGGCAAAAATGGTTCTTCTGTTCTGAGCAACCAAGAAGAACTAGATTTTTTCAGTATGTTGGATAATGAAGAAATGGGAAATCTAGAATCTCTGCCTTCTGACGAAGAACTGCCCTTTGATGATCTATTTAGCGATGATTTATTCTCGGATGGCGACAATAGCAAAACCACGAGGCTAGAATCTCATCAGTAGGCAGATTGCCCGCTATGAAGGCAGAAGACAGAATTTCTTCCCCACCCGATTTCTGGCTTCTGACTTTCTTATTTTTTCAGGTTTTCAGACATAAAAGTTAGGATACCAAATCCTTCCGGCAGACGATAAACTAACTGCAATTTTCCCTCTTTAGTAATCGCATATTGCTGCACACCTTTTAAAGCTGCTAAAAAACTCGCTTCCTGTTTCATCCAAGCTTCCGGACAAGCTTTCATGGTTGAGGCAATTTCCGACTGTACCGCCATATTATCTTCTTCCTTCTGGTAACGGGTAACATAGCGATTGCACCCCGAAAAACCAGCTAAATTACCTGCGGTGAAAGCAGCACTGATTTCCGTGTCTTCTACTAATACCGTTCCCGTCCACTGGCTCAATTTCCAATTAGTTCCTTCTAGAGTTACAGTAGATGCGATCGCTTGTTGCCCTGTCAGCACAGATGCCAGGGTGATTAATCCTAGAAAACTCGTCAGCTTCTGTCTCATGCTCTTAATTCCTGTCAATGATAGCCAGTTTCTATCCTAGCCAATCAGCCGGAAAACCTGCCTCACTTCCCTAAGAATATGGACTAAACGGTTTTTGCCGCTACCATCAGCACCACAGCCCCAATAATAATCGATCGGCGAATTTTCTACTAATAAACTGTCGCCTGTGCATAGCATAATTTGGCGAATATTGCCAGGAATTGTCAACTTTCTTAATACACCTCGATACATGATTTCCTCTTTGATATTTTCCCAATCGGGACGCAAGGGATAAAAATTAGTGCGCCCCATAGTTGCCGCTTGCTGGGGAGTGGCTGCCAGTCGAATCGCTTCTGAATAGGGATGTTGAGGGAATTTCTGTGCTTGAAAATAATGTTCGCTGGTGGGCCACCAAACACCCTCTTAAATCGAAACCGTGGCCAGAAAAATTAGAAAAACAACCATAGGGTTTCTCGCGAGTGCTATAAAAGTAAATAGTCATTTCGATCGCTTACCCGTCCTAACTATGCCACGCACTCAACGTAACGATAATTTTATAGATAAATCTTTTACCGTCATGGCGGATATCATTTTAAAGATACTCCCCGCCAATAAAAAAGCCAAGGAAGCCTTTGTTTATTACCGCGATGGGATGTCTGCCCAGGCTGATGGTGAATACGCCGAGGCCCTCGATAATTACTATGAAGCTTTAACATTAGAAGAGGATCCTAACGATCGCAGTTATATCCTCTACAATATCGGCATTATCCACGCTAGTAACGGCGAGCATGAGAAGGCCTTAGAATACTACGAAGAAGCTATCCAACTTAATCCCAGGATGCCCTCCGCTTTGAATAATATCGCCGTTATTTACCATTTTCAAGGGGAAAAAGCCAGAGAAGACGGTCAACAGGCCGAAGCAGCAGCACTCTACGACAAAGCGGCAGAATACTGGAAACAAGCCATCCGATTAGCCCCCAATAACTACATTGAAGCCCAAAACTGGCTGAAAATCACCGGGCGATCGGAAATTGATGTTTTCTTCTAAATTGAGGAGACAGGAGTAAGGAGTTAGGAGTCAGGAGTTAGGAGACAGGAGGCAGCAGATTATTTTTTTTTATTCTCCCCACACCCCACACCCCACACCCCTAACCCCATTTCTCCCTACACCCCACACCCCACACCCCCCCGATGTCGGGGGGGGTTGGGGGGTCACACCCCACACCCCACACCCCACACCCCTAACCCCATTTCTCCCATGATCGATCGAGCTACAGTTGAAAAAATCGCCCATTTAGCCCGTTTAGAGATTAATAGCAGCGAAGAAGAACAGTTTGCGCTGCAATTAAGCGGAATACTCGATTATTTCGAGCAGTTAACGGAATTAGATACGGAAAATGTGCCACCCACCACGCGAGCGATCGAAATTCAAAATATTACTCGCACCGATAGTAATAGACTTTATCCCGATCACGAGGTCTTAGTGCAAGGATCGCCGGCCCCAGAAGGGGATTATTTCCGTGTTCCCCGCATTCTCAACAGCGACGAAGAGTGAATCAGTGATCGGTGATCAGATGTGAGTTTTCAGGTTACTGTTTACTAATCACTGACTTAGATGCCATCTAGGGTTTTTGCTGCTATCTTGGACTAAGATCAGACCTAGCAATGGAGACATAATATAATGATCGCATCCCAAGATGTGGCACCATTTCGGCTTATTTCGACCGTAGAATCGGCAGCAACAGAATTTAGGCCCTGGGGTTCCTTCACCACCCTAGAAGAAGGTCCCGGTTATAAAATCAAGCGAATTGAAGTGGATCCGGGTCATCGTCTCAGTTTACAGATGCACTACCATCGCAGTGAACACTGGATTGTCGTTTCGGGGACGGCAAAAGTCACCTGTGGAGATAACGAAGAAATTCTCGGTGCTAATCAGTCCACTTATGTGCCGCAGTGTACCGCTCACCGTCTGGAAAATCCCGGGGTGATCAAATTGGTGTTAATTGAAGTGCAGAATGGGGAGTATTTAGGAGAGGATGATATAGTGCGTTTTCAGGATGATTATGCTCGTCATCAGAGCTAAGAATGCTTTTTTAGAGAGATAGAAGGGCAAGAAACTATATTTTTGCCCCAAAAAACCTTTTTAGGTTATTCTGCCTGACTGTCTTCCCTGCCCTCAAGGCTCGTCTTAACTTACTATAGAAGCGATCGATCTTTGTGTCCTCTGTGTCTGGAGTGGTTCCTTCCACTCGGTCTCGCGTAGCGAGCGCGTTGCGATCGCCAGCAAAACTGTATCTTAGAATACATTTTACCCACCGAACCGAAGAGAACCCCTGTGGTGAGCAAAGAACGGGTAAAATCTACAGAAAAATAAACTTCCCCTAGGCCTTGTGTGGGCAGCTTGAGGAAAGCTGGACTAGGGGAAATGATTTATTCCTTTGCTGGATTAACTTCAGCATATAACTCTCATTTGTCAGAACTATAACAGCCAGATGTCAATTCTGTGACAAAGAAAAGCCGATCAGGAGTCGGGCAAGAGGCAAGGGGCAATGATTTATGTAGGAGGGAGTGAGAAAACGGCTTAATCTTGTTGATCAAGGCGGCAAAAAACCAAGAAAGTTTGCCAAAAATCAACTATATGTACATTGGTTAATATGTATAGATTAAAATCTATTAACGATAGATAGTATTTCCTTTAATAAATAGAGTAATCATGGGTATAATTAAGAGCAATCTTAAAGAAGATGAAGGTATCCGATGGGTAATATTGTCGGGATAGATTTGGGTACAACAAATTCAGTGGCGGCATTCAAATTTGCGGGGGTGGAGGTAGTGACCGCTGCAGATAACTCGCCTCCAGAGAGAAAATTAACCCGATCGCTCGTCTCCCTAGCCAGAGAGGGGTTGATCGTTGGAGAGGAAGCCTACAGACAGATCAAGGCGACCCCAGAAAACGTGATCATGTCGATCAAGCGTTTGATGGGTAGGAGTTTTAGCGATACTATCGTTCAGGAACAAATACCCCGTTTAAGCTATAAAGTCACTCGCTCGAGCCGGGGTACGGAGGATAGTCTATCGGTATGGTTAGGGGGCAAGGAATACGAACCGGAAGACATATCGGCCGAGATTTTAAAAAAAGTAGTAGCTAATGCCCAGAATTATCAAGGAGCTAACGGTCAGAAAAGCCGGATACAGGAAGCTGTGATCACTATTCCCGCCTATTTTAACGATAAACAGCGTCACGCCACGGAGATGGCAGCAAAACGGGCTGGTATCATCGCCCGGGAGTTGCTCTCGGAACCGACCGCGGCGGCAATTTCCTACGGTTATAAACCGGATTCGGAGGAGGTAAAAACTATACTGGTGTACGATTTCGGTGGCGGGACATTCGATTCTTGTTTAATCACCGCCGCCGGAAATCAATTTATAGAATCGGGGAAAGCTGGGGATCTCTGGTTAGGAGGAGATGATCTAGATACACAATTAATGCAATTTGTCAAGGAAAAAGTGGCACAAGAAGAAGCTCTAGAGGATGTGGACGCTCTGATCGCGGCGATGCCCCATTATCAAAGGGTAAGATTTTTAGGGGATTTCAAGAGTGCCGTAGAGAGAGCAAAGATAGATTTAAGTAGTGCTGAAAGTGCCACCATTATCCCGGCAACCCCGCTGATCGATGAGATGGGTATGGCGATCGCCATTGCCGTGACGATTAAGAGGAGTGAATTTGAAGAGATGATCCGGCCCCTAGTGGAGAAAACGATCGCCATCTGTCAAGAAGCGATCCGGTATTCCGACTATCCCGAAGATCTGATCGATGTGGTGTTATTAGTGGGGGGTTCCTCCCAGATTCCTTTCGTCCAAGAGGAAGTTAAAAAAGTTTTCGGTTGCGAGAGGGTGGTAGTTCACCGACGGCCGATGTATGCAGTAGCGGAGGGAGCAGCGATCGTGGCTGCTGGTTTAACAGAGAAGGTAATGACCGTATCCCGTGATTACTGTATCCACTTGGCCGACGGCAGCCAAGATCCGATCATCAGACAGGGGGATATATTACCCGTTAAAACCACCCGCACTTTTAAAACCGAAGCGGATGATCAGAGTCTGATCCATTTTAAATTTTATAGTCCCGATCGGGTGCGGGCAGAAAGTACCGGGGAGAAGTGCGACGAGAAAATCGGGGAAATGTGGTTAGCCCTCGATCGACCCTATCCAAAGGGTACAGAAATATTACTAGCCGTCTCCCTAGACGAACAGAATAATTCTCTATCGATGGTAGCAAGTTTAAAAAATGACCCCTCGCTGAAAGTGAGTTCCGATTTTTCCCGTGGCGGTGAGGACGAGGAGATCTCGCGACAGGTAGAAGAAAGTATCGAGGAGATAAACCGTAAGGAGTTATTAACCACGGTCGGGGCCGAATACGTCTATCAAATAGCCGGGGAAATAGTGCGGGCGGCCAATCAAATCCGCGGAGAGGATGGAAAATCGCGGCAAGATCGGGTCAAGGTGGCCAGGGAAAAATTACGGGAGTTAAAAACTTACTCCTGCGAGGATAGTAGTCAGGGACAAATCCTGATCTCCGAGTTCGAGTTCGTTGTAAAATACTGTCAAATTCTGGTTCCGGAAGAACAACAGGCACGCATCGAACAACTGATAGAAGATTTAAATAGGGCTATCAATAACGGTAATCTTTCGGCTATACAGCGATTAAATGAAACAGCAATACAGGAGAGGAAAAATTTATCCGAATTGTTGTTGCTGCTGCTATTGTGTCGTAGCGTCATCACCCGTACTGGAGTGGTAAATCAAGCCAGCGCGGATAGTATGGCGAGAAAATTCGGTGCGGTTATCACCGCTTTGCAAGCGGGGGATCGAGAAACGGCGGAACGAGAATTACAGCGATTATTACCGGAAGTTCGCCAGAATTGCGAGATCGAATTACCGACAGGCAGTGTGGCTACTGGATTAACCCGATTTTAATTATGAGTAAAATTAATTGTCCCGTTTGTCAACGATCAGACGTGGAGGGGAGTGTTTGCCCCAATTGCGAGACGGATTTATCCTCTCTACGTCTTTTAATGGAACTATCCCCCGTTGTCGATAATCGGACGGCAAATAACCGCCGCGGTTTATTACTGGGATTGGCTCTTTTACTGTTAATTTCGGGGATTTTTCTGGGTGCTATCGCTTCTAATCTATTCCCCCGTTCCTTACTCCCTGTCAGCGAATCTAGTCCTGTTATCTCTCCTGTTGGGGAACTGAGCGCGCCATCGAAGCAGCTGACTAAAACTGTCTGCGTGGATGGGTTTAACTATCGGGTTCGATCGGGTGATTCCCTATCTCGTATCGCTCAACGTTTTTACGGGAATGAGTCTCTATTATCTCCCATACTTGAGGCTAATCCCTTTTTGCTCGATCGGCTCGATTCTCTCGAGGTCGGTGAAAAGTTATTGATTCCCAACTCCGATAAATCCTGTTAATTTTACCCAGTACGAATATTATGTTAGTTTTCTTGGGCTATGCTATTGGATTTGTTTTAGCTTTTTTTCTCGCCATTAGTTTAACGGCTGTTTTTTTAGGGTTTCCTCCTAATAAGGACAATAACTATTGGTCAAGAAAATTAGAAATATTAACTGGCTTGGGTGGCGGACTTGTCATCATATTTATTCTCTTTGTACTCAAAAATTGGCTGGCTTTAGATAAGAATTTTATCAATTATTTTTCTATCACTACATTTGGTTTGATTTTATTGTTTTTTTATAGAGGAATAGAAGAAATAAAAAAGGGCAGAGAACTAGCGTATAAAGCGAGAAAATTACAAGCGGAAGATACGGGAAACCCTTTCGAGATAGGCAAGTTATCGGAGGCTTTAAAATTCTACCAAGAGGCTAACAAATTAATTAATGATTCTAAGTTAATATCTTTAGAAAAAAATCTTGAACAAGAATTAGAAAAAAGAAAAAAATTTCTGGATTTTTTTAAACAGGGTAAGGAGTTGGGAAATCGGGGATATTTTAAGAAGGCTTTAGAGGTACTGGAAAGCGCACAGGCTCTTTATTCCCATCACCGAATCGGTTTAGAAATCCAGAAATGTCAATTAGAGGTAGAAAAAGAAAATATCTGTCAAGTAAGACTGAAAAAAGCCCAGGAATTAGCCCGACAGGGAGAACTAAAACAATCGAGAGAGTTAATAAATCAAGCCCTAGCAGATTTCCAGCGACTGGACGTTAAAAACCTATTAACTAAAGTTGAACAGATAATGATCGCCTTCAATTATTTTGAACAGGGAGTGGCTGCCGAAAAAAAAGGCGATCTAAACAAGGCGATAGATAACTATCGAAAAGCCCTGCTCATAACACCGGAATTAATCGATATAAATCGGCGATTAGGCATAACCAATATTAAAGCGGGGAACTATCGGGAGGGAATAGAACAATTAGAGGGAATCGAAGATAGGGAATCGATCTACTTCCGGGGTTACGGTTATGCGAGATTGCAGAAATGGAGGAAAGCACATCGGGAATGGAAAAAGATTGATCGACCAGAAATTAAAGAACAGATAGAGCTGCTCAGCCGATATAGCCAAAGGGAAAAATTAACTCTACAGCAGGAAATACAAGAACTAATTCCAGAAGAAAACCTAGAATTAGCCCGCTCGAAAAGCGAGGTGTTTTTAGAGAAATTCGGCGATGATCCGCAAGTTATCTATAATTTATATAGTCATATCCTTCCTCGGATAGATCAGCAATTATGGCGATCTAAGGATCGGGAGAAAATCGTTATCAACGCCGAGAGGGAATGGGAAAAAAAACGCAATCTGGAATCATTGCACAATTTAGCAATCGCCCTTTATTATCGAGCGGTAGAAAATCCCGCTACCCTAGAGAAATTAATACCCGTCTGGTTATCCGCTACGGCGAATTTAAATCTTAACACCAGTGTCAGGAATGTGGTTTGGAAAGTTATCGATGACGGTGATATACGGGACTTAGAAGCACAATTAACCCGAATACTTGAGGAGTTGATCGATCGAACCAAAGAAGACCTAAATTACTACCTGCAACTTCGCGATCTTTACCGTCGCGATACTGTCGCCCTAGGGTTATTACGGGATAATCCTGTAGAGGGAATCCATATCGAAGGGTTAACCATCCTACCTGGGTTGTATCGGACTCACCCTGATAGAAATACTGTTAAACTGCCCGATCAATTCTGGGCGACTCTCTATACCCGTTGGGGGGAATCGGTGGCTGCCTGTTTGCAGGGGGATCGGGTTCGCGGAGTCGCGTTAAAACCCCTAACCTGCCAATCTAATCTCGAACAGATAGCTAATACTTTTGTATCATTCCATCAAGGTTGTCATTATCTACAACAGAAACAGTGGCAAAAAGCCGAGAATCCTTTAAAAGAGGCGAAACCAGCCCTTAAAAATCACCCAGAATGGATTGAGGAGATCGATCGACTTTACCTAGAATTACAGGAGGAGATTGAGGGTTTCGAGAATCTATTAAGGATGAATAGAAATTGGTACGAGTTAGTACAAACTACTAACTCGAAAATGTATTACGTCCGAGATAAAGCCTTGGAAATAGTCAGGAGATTGGATGAGCAAAAGATAGACGATTCCAAAGCTTTAAGCGAACTGGAGAAATTAAAACAGATAGATTACAATAATGCCATACTAAACGAATTCATCGAGGAGATTATTTTTAGAAAAGACGTAAGGGAAGTAGGGCGATTGATGGAGCGCAATCAATTTTCTGAGGCGATCAAAAAGGCGAAACGATCGAGATCACAAAAACTCCGTCACCTTACCGCCCAATTCTGTCTCGATCTTTTAAGAGAAAATTATCAAAAATTACCCCAAGAATTACTAATAGAACTTGTTAGATCGGCTTACGAATTATGCCCAGATGCTCCAGAGTTTCGAGAAGTCTATAAACTATTTCATATTATTTAATGGGAGTTAGATTAATGTACGATAATTTAGATAGTAATCCTTACGATATTCTAGAAATTTCCCCCGCCGCTTCCACTGCCGAAATCACTAAAGCTTTCGGTCTAGCTATGAAACGCCGTAGGTATTCTATGGATAGCATAGCTAAAGCGCGTAAGATATTAATGAATCCTCAAGATAGGATAGTTGCGGATTATTTACGTCCTCATCTCCCTCTGGTTCAACGCTTGAAAACCATGTCTTTCTCGGAATTGTCTGAACCTTTACCATCTTTAGAAATCTTAAATACCATGGATGATATTAATAATTACGATCAAGAACAACTTAAAAAAGTTGCTGGCGAACTGGCTTCATCGATACTCAAAGACCTTAATTTTTTGGAGGAATAAGGATGAATAATTACAAAATTAGCGAAGAAGATAGAAACAAATTATTAAGCCTAATTATAAATTTAACCAAAGAGGAGGCAAGTTTAAAACAAGCTTTACGGCAGCAAGGAGAGAACAATCGCTCGGAAAAAGAACAGATTTTTTTAGAACTATTAGAGGTATTTGATACCCTCGAATCGTTATTAAATTATTTAGAATATCGACACGAACCAGATGATCGAGTCGGGAAAAGATTACCGAAATCTTTAAAAAGTGTACAGACAAAATTATTAAGTATTCTAGAAAAACGTCAGGTGCTGAAAATAGAACTATCCGCTGATCAGCCAGATTTTACTATCTGTCAGGTGGTCGCTCGAGAAATACGCCCCGATTTGGAAGAACAGACGATCACAAAAATAGTCAGGCAGGGATTTACAATCGAGGATAAATTACTCAGACCGATGGAGGTTATTACATCTAAACAAGAATAGATAACCCCTTGCCACTTCCCACTCCCAACCCTGGCGCTCCCGTCCACCTATTTTCTGAGAATTCTAGAGGTGCTTGTAAAGATTTGTTACAAGGAGACGAGGAAAAATCTGAGGGCAGGGAGACAAGAAAGGATTATCGACGGGGATCAAGGATTTCATCGGGAAATTAGATTGGGGATCAAGAAAAACTGATTGTAAAGTTTTCGATACCTCTCGCCGATTCTTGTAATAGTTCGATACACATAACATAGATGATCAGCGATGATTGTAAATTTATATTGCGAATAGCTCATCTTCTTCGGTATTTTCCCTATACTGGTTTTCATCAACTTTGAGCCGACGTGCAGAAAAGTTAGACCACCAAGTTTGTAAGAGGTCAGGAAGATGCAATTAACCGCAAGAAATAACTGGGGCTACGTTTCTTTAGCAATGCTAAAAAGCTTTCTCCTCTGGAGTTTCGTCCTCACTGTCTGTTTATTAGTAGTGGGATTTCCTTTAGTAGTATTAATGATGACAGTGGGAGCATTGTCGGCGATTATCTTACAGTCAGTTTTACCGATTAGTTCCGTGCTTTTAGTTGCGGGAATGATTATTGGTATCAATATTTTGGCTATCCTAATTAGTGCCGCTTTATTAACAGCAAAAGGTGTTCATCCCCATGAAGTTAGTTGGTTGCACTGGTTACACGGTGAGGTAAAAACCTCTCATCAAGCTGTTTATGCTTCTTGCCCCTTAACTTGCGGGGTAGTTCATTAAATTTGATTTTCTTACAGTGGAATTGCTTACCTTTTTTCTATTTACATTTATTCAAGTTTTCAACTGCTTTATCAGTTGACTATACAGACTCCAAGCTAGTGCAACCCGGTTTCACCGGGTTTTTTCATCGTTATTCAGCAAACCCTATCTAGTTAGGGCTGGCTGAATAAATCTAAAAACCTTGTTGGATAAGGCTTTTAGACTTTTTTTCCCTCAAAAAGTGCCGACCATTGGAGGGATCGGGGGTAAAATCCCTGGACTTTTTCCCTGAAAATTAGGTAACTGACTACCTCAAAATCGGTAAAACCCTACACCCCACACCCCCCCGATGTCGGGGGGGCAGGGGGGGTCACACCCCACACCCTGCCCCCACCAACAAACTTTTTCAGCAGACCCTAGTTATACTTGGACTTCCCCGTTGACAAAAAGCCATAACCTGTGCTGTAGAAGGGATTAAAAGAATTTCCGCCGCCCCGTTACTGGGTACAAATCAGGGAAACTCCCAATAAATCTAACGCT
>NZ_JACJQV010000055.1 GCF_014696875.1 Microcystis wesenbergii FACHB-1317
CGATAGCCTCTGCTTAAGCTCCGGTCAATTAAATCTATCGCTATCTCCGGTTTCTTCTTAAATTCTTTGTCTTCTTTCCCCTCGGCTAAGGAACTAGCCGGTTGATAAATTTCCCTGTCTAGGGGTACACTTTTTTTGCCGTCGTAGAGATGAGTAGTGACGGCGACTATTCCGTTGTCTGTCTTGCCAATTTCTCCCAAGTACTGCCTCCCAACTCCGGCGGTCAGATTGCCACTTTTTCGATGTCCTGAGTCATCGACAATCAGGGAAAATCCTCGGGGGATTTGCGTCTGGCGGCATTGGTTCATCACTTGCAACCGACATTCATTCACCTGACGGTCTGACCAAGGAGATTCGGTCAAAAAGTGATGTAATCGGTTATAAACTACTCCGACGGCATTATTGGCCATTTGAGTCAGGTTTTTCCTCTCACTTTCCCCTAATAATCCTCCTAAATATTGTCTGAAGCCGTTTTTTTGCGCTTCGTTTTTGAAGCAATTGTCAAACCGCCGACACCATCGGTCAAAGCATGGGGGCATCGCGGCTGGGGTTGTCTCTTTCATCGCTGCTCTTTCAACGTAAAGTGCTTATTCTTTAACGATTATACTCGATTCTACTCTTGTTGAGCGTTTAAGTCCCATTAAGTTGTTAGGTTTATGGCTCTTCTCGACAGCAACCATGGGGGATTATTTTTAAATACCTCGAAAATCTGGTTTAAAGGGGCAAGATTAGCACCTCTCAGGAAGTCTTGCCCCTCAGCCTTTTAAAATGGCCATTTCCATTCGCGAATTTCTTGCTTATCGATCCCCTCTGCATAAGCATAATTGGAATGTTCGATAATCTGATTTTTCAGCCATTCTCGCAAATGACCGCCAACGATTTGTAATTTAGGAATACGATCGATCGCATCGATGGCCAAGCTAAAACGATCAATTTGATTACGCATCGCTAATTCTAAGGGGGTGTTGATATTACCGTGTTCTTTATAGCCCCGTACATGGATGCGTTCTTGATTGATACGACGGTAGGTTAACTTATGAATGAGGAAAGGATAACCGTGGAAGTTAATGATAACCGGTTTATCTGGGGTAAACAGACTGTTAAAATCGGTGTCCGATAAACCATGAGGATGTTCTTCGGCCGGCATTAACTTGAATAAATCCACAACATTGATGAAGCGTATCTTAAGATCGGGAAAATGCTCGCGTAAAATGGCTGTGGCTGCTAAGGCTTCCATTGTCGGGACATCACCCGCCGCCGCAAATACCAAATCGGGTTCACTTCCACCATCATTACTCGCCCATTCCCAGATGTCAATACCTTTGCTACAGTGAACCACAGCAGCGTCTTTGTCTAAAAACTGTAAGTGTAGTTGTTTATCAGCAACAATGACATTGACATAGTTTTTACTGCGTAAACAATGATCACTTACTGACAATAAACAATTGACATCTGGGGGTAAATAAATCCGAGTGACTTCAGGGCTTTTATTGGTTACAACATCTAAAAAGCCAGGATCTTGGTGGGTAAAACCATTATGATCTTGTCGCCATACCGTAGAGGTAATTAAGAGATTCAATGAGGGAATGGGAGCGCGCCATGAGATTTCATTACATTTTTCAATCCACTTACAATGTTGATTGACCATAGAATCAATGACATGAACAAAAGACTCATAGGTAGAAAAAAAGCTATGTCGTCCCGTTAATAAATATCCCTCCATCCAGCCTTCTAGGGTATGTTCACTGAGCATTTCCATCACCCGACCATTGGGAGAGAGTTCTCCTCCATCTACATCTTCAGGGAGATAATTAGCTAACCATGTTTTTTTGCTAACTTCATAGATAGCATTTAACTTATTAGAAGTATTTTCATCGGGACCAAAAACTCGGAAATTGCTCATATTATTTCTCATCACGTCCCGCAGAAACACTCCCAACGGACGGGTATTTTCGGCTTCAAATTGCCCCGGTTTAGGAACTTCCAGACAATAATTGCGGAAATCAGGCATTTCTAGGTCTTTGCGAAGGAGTCCTCCATTAGCATAAGGATTAGCACTCATGCGGCGCACACCTTTGGGCGCAAGTTCTTTGAGGTCGGGAATTAATTTACCTGTTCTATCAAACAATTCTTCGGGTTTATAACTTCTCATCCAAGCTTCAAACAGACTTAAATGCTCTGAATTGGTTTTCACATCCGCCATTGGTACTTGATGCGCTCGCCAGAAGCCTTCAATTTTATGTCCGTCAATCTCAGCCGGTGCTGTCCAGCCTTTGGGAGAACGGAGGACAATCATAGGAAAGCGGCAGAATTTGGCTTCGCCACTGCCACGGGTCTCGGCTTGAATTCGACGAATTTCCTCAATACAATGATCTAAAGTTGCCGCCATCGCTTGGTGCATACTGGGCAAATCAGAACCTTCCACGAAATAGGGCTGATAGCCATAACCCAAGAAGAGATTTTCTAAGTCTGAATGACTGATGCGAGAAAGGAGGGTAGGGTTGTTAATCTTGTAACCGTTGAGGTGCAAGATGGGCAGTACCGCTCCGTCGGTGATGGGATTGAGAAACTTGTTGGAGTGCCAGGAAGTAGCCAGCGGACCGGTTTCTGATTCCCCGTCTCCCACCACTGCAAAGGTAATTAAATCAGGATTATCAAACACAGCACCATAGGCGTGAGAAATACAATATCCCAATTCTCCCCCTTCATTAATAGAACCGGGGGTTTCGGGGGTGCAGTGACTGCCTATCCCACCGGGAAAAGAGAATTGTTTAAAGAATTTCTTCAACCCCTGTTCATCTTCACTTTTATCGGGATACACCTCAGAATAGGTTCCCTCAAGGTAACAAGGGGCAAGAACCCCCGGCGCACCGTGACCCGGACCGTTAAGATAGATGGCATTGAGATCGTACTTTTTAATTACCCGATTACAATGAGCATAGATAAAACCTTGGCCTGCACTTGATCCTCAGTCACCTAAGACCCGATTTTTGATGTGTTCGGGTTTAAGCGGCTCTTTGAGTAGGGGATTATCGCGTAAATAGAGCATTCCCAACATCAGATAGTGAGCAGCCCGCAACCAAGCATCGATTTTGCTGACTTCATCATCATTTAAGGGGGTTCCTTGAATTGTAGAGCGAGCAACACCAAAACAGCTAATGCTGTCAGTGGTAGATTCGGGATGACTTGCCATGCTTTCTTCCTCTGAGTAAATATCAACTGTCTGTACCTTTACACATAAACTTTGTCTAAAGTTTAAGAAAAAGTGTGGTATTGGTTAAAATTTAGTTCCCCTTTTTTGCCCTTTTTTAGGCTATGATGGCCAGTCTTATTCGATAAGCTGTTCGTAGTTTAAGGGTAAGCCTCTTGCCTGTTGCATGATTGCCTCTCCTCTATAAGTAGCCTACACTCAACGGATTTAGTATTAATTTGGTAGGCTCTCTTGGAGTTATGGTGATCAGTAAATATTCTCAAAGAAAGGTAGTAGGCTGTATGACCCTACCAATTACACTACGCGCAGGTGGGGACGCAACCTGGTCAGTGAGTTTATCAAACTGTTTGCGTCCATAATGTAACATGATGAATATTTTTCACCCAATGTTCAAAAGAGCCATTTGATCAGACTACGTTTACCCTTCTGAGTATGAATTTTATCTGCAATCACCCCTCGATCGAGCATTGCTTAAAACAACAATTCATTCATATTTTTCCAGAAAAAAAACATAAATTAACTTTCTATTGTTGCCCAAAAACTGATAGTATCCTCTATCGTTCACCTCTGTTTTATTATTTTACACCTGCTCAATGTCAAGCTATATTTAACCATTTAATCGCCCTTTTTCCGCAAATTCAGCTTAAGGAAGGATGGCTAGAATTATTATTAGATCAGCAATTTTTGTCCTTTTGGTTACTGAAACTAAACGATTTAATTGATAAATTTTTCTCCGATCAGCTTCCTCTCCATCCCGAAGGAGAATTTTTCTTTTTATTTCAATACACCCACGCTCGCTATTCTAGTTTGTTACAACTGCTCAATCGGGAAAAAGTTAGATTAATCGAGCCAGAACTATTATCATGGCATCATCCCGCCGAAATAGCCTTAATCCTGCAAATTTTAACCGTTTGTGATTGTTGGGAAGGCCAGAAACTCTATCCCCTAACTGCGAATTTGTGCGAAGCGATGCTCAATTTTGAGCGTAACTGTCGCATTATCGGAGAATCGGCCCCAATTCAGCGATCGAGATTAGTCCTGATTAGCGTCAGTCAAAAACTACTTAACCGTCTTCTCCGTCAAAAATGGCAACTGCTGCCGATGACGGAACTATAAAAATATTAACTTTTATGAATTTAGTGGACAAAACCATCAGCTTATGATAAATTTTAATTAGTGTGAGGAGCGAACCAGAATAGAGAGCCGAGACGAAACATGGACAGTCGCCGGCTCTCTTTCTGTTTTTCAGGAATTATCTTTTTCTTGGCGATATTTAATAAAAGTGGGCAAATCAACCCGAAAAGAGGAATATTTCGGGGAAGGAGAGATGATAGGTGCGGGCCAATCCCTGTCTTTCTTATTTAAGGATTCTACTGGCTCAATTGTCTCTAATTCCGCTAAAAACTCATCCATGGGAGCCACTTCATCCCTTTCTTGATTCTCTGTCTGAGACCAAGGCTCGATCGCAGCTGCCTTGGCAACAATGGCTAAATCTGGGGGAGAATTGCGATCGCTACCGCGTTGGAAATACTGGGCTAAGGCCGCTTTATACTGGAGGGTGTAGCGTTGCTGACGTTGGAGACGGGTGCGTAATTCTTGCAATTGCTGGTCATAGTTGCAGAGTTTTTGGCTTTTTTCCTGATAACTTTCCTGAATTAAGGCACATTCTCGCTCTAAACGGGCTAATTGTTGACGCGTGCGGGTCAATTCTGCGGTCAAATTGGCAATAATCATCGGTTGCCGTTGTTCTGCTTGACGATACTGTTCGATTTCCCCTAAAGCTCGCTGTAATTGTTGCTTTTCGTATTGCAGTTCCTCGTTTTGCTGCTGGATTAGGGTATCGCAACTTTGCAAGCGACGATGTTGCTCGGCTAACCGCGATCGCAGTTCTGCGAGAGCTTGCTCCCGTCGCCAGATCTCCGCTTGTAATTCTTGATTTTGTTGACGTAAATGAGAGGATAGAGCCGGCCAATCTGTCTCATCTGTTGATTGACTCTCATGCTCGACAATTTCAGCAGTAATGACAGTATCCGCATGGGTGAGATGATCGAGGTACAGGTCGGAATTATCGTTCATAAAAGCCAAAGGATGAGGAAACCTAGAAGTTTAGAGACGTTAAAAGCCTTCTATCGTTCCAAAAAAAATGGGAACCGCATTGTTAGAGACTGCCGCGCGGTTCCACTGCCGATCCTTGAGAGGAGAACACTACAAATAACTATAAGCTTATTAGGAATTTTTGTCAATACTTACTGAGAAAATTTTTCATTAAGTTGGGGAGAGAGGGGAATCGACTAATTCCTAGATAGCTATAGTGCGGGGTATCTGGCCTGGATCCAGGGAAGAATTAGCCACAGCAAAATTGACACAAGCATCGGTCGAGCGAGTTAGCGGCTCGATGTGCTTCAATAATCCTATAGTTTTTATTTTCCTTGTCGTATCATGCCACGTCCCCCGAAGAAAACCCCTAGCACCCCTGAACCCCCCGAAGAGCCAATTAAAACCACTCCTCCCCTACAACCTCTACAAATTATTAAAAAGGGTTCTAGGGCTGCAGTACCCCCCAAACCCCCAGAAACCCCTCCAGAAATAATTGAGGAAAAACCAGCGGCGGAAACGGTAAAATCAGTCAGTAGCGAGATAAAATCTCCTCTCCGTCCCCGTTTCGATTCGGCTCCTCCATTCCGAAAACCGATTCCCAAAGCAGAAATTCCCGTCATCGAAAAAGCGACGGGAGCTAATGGCGAAGTATTTAATCTGACCGATTCTGTCCTGATTACCGAACCTTTTGGTACTCGTATTCCTGCTATTATCGATAGTTTTTATGCCGATGATCAAGGCGAAATCTGGGCGCGACTCAAACCAGTGGAAGTTAATCCCGATTGTCGCTGGGAACAGGCCTGTATTCGCTCTCAGGGTTTGGTAAAAGCTGAGTAAGACAGTTATCAGTTATCAGTTATCAGTTATCAGATTTGAGTTTTAAGTGTGCAGTATTAACAGGTAATTCTCTTGCATAATTAATTTTTGAGTGTTCAAAAATGTCAAAAATAAGGATTAGATTGTCTAACATCTGTAAATAGACCATTTAATTGATTATTATTCATTCTTAATTCTCCTGACTACTGACTCCTAACCCTAACAACAATTTTTGATTTTTACAAGAGGTCTGATGATTTGGTATTCTCAAAAGGTTTACTGGCTATGGTATGATTAAGGGTAGTTTGTTAGACTATGATATTTTCCATGATCATCTGTTTTTATATCATCTCATAGTGAACAAAATTCACTCTCTAAATTTGGGTTTAAATTATGATAACTACACTAATCGAACGAGAAGCAGAACCAATTTTAATTAGTGACTTAACCTGGAGAGAATTCAAAGCTGTTGAACAGCTAATCGATCGCCCAGGGTTAAGGTTATCTTTTTTAGATGGAGTTTTGGAGATTAGAAAAATGCCAGGGAAAAAACACGAAACTATCAAAAAACGTATTGCTTCTTTAGTAGAAATTTATTTAGAATTTTTGGGATTAGATTTTACTCCTACTGGTTCTGTCACCCTAGAAAATGAATTTGAAAAGGTTAAAAGAGAAGGTGATGAATCCTATGAATTGGGAGCAAATAGAAAACATCCTGATTTAGTAATTGAGGTGGTTGTTAGTAGTGGAGGAATTAATAAACTGGAAGCATACAAACGGTTACAAATTCCCGAAGTTTGGTTTTGGATGAATGATGAGTTATTGTTTTATAGTTTAGGAAATGATGGTTATGAAGCTGTTAGTAAATCGCAACTTTTACCGAGTTTAGATGTAGATTTATTGATGCGTTGTATTGGTATAGAAAATCATGCTCAAGCGCTGGGAGAATTTAGAGCAGGGATTAAACCGAATTGCTTGGGTTAATATTGATAGAAAACGATTAAGAAATTATTGCTTCAGTTGCTGTGGATTCGTTGAAGCAGCAAATTATCAATCAGATTTTGGTTGAGAGAATTTCAGTATATTAAGGGGAAGAGAAATGTGAGTGACGAGCTTGTAAAATGGATAAAAGAAAGTTAGTGACTTTCTGAAAACATTCACGATCCCTTTGTAACATTAGGTATCCCTTGTGGATATATATTGACATGGGAATGTTGTATTGATTTAAAAAGCCTTTGCCAGTTGATTAAAATTTCATTAGCGTTTCCGTCCTGATTTTTTTGTAACCCAAGTATCACTTCAACAGTTCCTTGATAATTAGCTTGAGATATACTCTGGTGGTTAAGTTTACTTAAAATATTTTTTAAAGTAGCCCAAACTGAACTTACTCTAATAATTTCTATTAATGTATCTCCTTTATGAATTACTATTACAAGTTCATAGTTATCCTTTCGATTTTCTGAGCATAAAGATTCCCACTGGCTTGTTTTTAAGCGAATGATAGGATTGTTATAACTTATAGTTTTGGGCTCTTCGTTACTCTTTATGCTAAATCAACAGACAAGATGCCAAGACAACATACTTCTAACCCAAAAATTCCGAAAGTTTCTCAAGCCATAGGCTCTCCGTTTTATTAGTTT